>JAHLFM010000008.1 GCA_018883815.1 Candidatus Ureaplasma intestinipullorum | reverse complement strand
AGAGTAATTTTTTAGTTATAAATAGGATAATAAAATTTAGAAATTATGAAAATATCCATTTCTGTCTAAAATATTTTTTACTACTTTTCAATTGGATCAATGTTAACATTTGTTGAAAATTAAAGATCAATCAAATTAAAAATTCAGGTCTAAATTTTAAATTGAAATAAATGCTATTTATTCTTAAATAATTTAGATAGTTGATAAATATGAAATTTGAAAATCATACTTTTTGGATTAATAAATTTAATGCTGATTTATTAATCATAAAAAACAATATTTTGCTTTTGATTCTATTTTTTTGTTTAAATGCAAACAAAATAAAAGGTAATGACAAAATATTGAATAATAATACAAAAGATAAAATTGCCAATCATGTAGATGGAAACAATATGTATATTGAATGTAATAAAAATTGAGTAACATTAAACATATTAAACTATAGTTAATATTTTACTATAATAAATTTTTATAAAATCATTTTTAAGATTTTTTTTGCAATTTTTATATATATTAAAAATTTTTATAAAATAAAAATTTAATTTTAAATATTAAACTATTTTACTTAATTTTGTTATAATGTAATTACAGGAGGTTTCCTGTGGTTAATATAAAGTATAAGTGTTTTATATTTACTTAGATTATTTTAAACATAATTTAATTACATTTTTTAATTTATTATTTGATATTTTATTTTCTTAATTTTTTACATTATTTTTTAACTTTCATATAACTTTCAATATTAATGTTCTGGTATTTATAAAATATTTATTTCTCTATATAATCGCGCCACAATTGTGGTGCTTTTTTATATTAATATATAATATATATTTATATAAAAAATTTTGGTAATCTATATTATACTTATAAATATGGAAGGTGTATAAATGAAAAAATTAATTGATTTAGATTTAATTCAAAAACCTAAAGATATAAAAATATTTTTAGGCAAGTATAACGGATTTCAACGTTATGACATTATTAAATATCCATTTGCAAAACAAATTGAGGCTAATATGCGTCAAGCATTTTGAACACCAGAGGAAATAAGTTTAATTTCAGATAGAGAAAATTTTAAAGATTTACCTGAGCATGCACAACAAGTAATTATTTCTAACTTATTATTCCAAACTTTAATGGATTCTGCACAAAATAGAGGTTTGGATAGCATTATGAGTGAATTGGTGACTTCAAGTGAATGAGAAGCCGTATTTAAAACTCAAGCATTTTTTGAACTTATTCATTCCCTTTCATATTCGCACATAATTAGAGAAATGTTTAGTAGTGATGCAACTACCATTTTTGACAAAATATACATGATTGATGAAATTAAGCATAGAACAGATAAGGAAATTAATGAATATTCTCTTTTAAAAGAGTATATAAATGGTAATCATCCTGAATGAAGTGAGGAAGAGACTAAAAAACATATTTTAACTCTTTTAGTTCGTATTTATTTTCTTGAAGGATTAAAATTTTATATTAGCTTTATGGTAACATATATGATTAATTATAGTTATAATGATGCAATTAGCGGAATTGCTAAAATTATCAAATTAATTAATTTTGATGAAGATATGCATGTTGCTGTAGTTGGTGGATTAATAAGAATTTTAATGAGAGAAGAAGCTGAAGGATTTAGTGAATTATTTAAATCAGCTTGATTTAAAACCAAAGTAAATGAAATTGTTACAAGTATTGTTGAAGATGAATTAAAATGAGCAGAATATTTATTAAGTTTTGGCCCTATTCCATCATTAACAATTGATGTTTTTACTAATTTTATGCATTATTATGCTAATGATAGAATGATAAAAATTAATCTTGAACCAATTTTTAAAAATGTTTCAAAACCTGAAATCGTAACATGGTTTGATATGTATAAAGATATCAATAAAGATAATACTGCGCAACAAGAATCAACAGCATTAAATTACAATATTGGAAATATGAGTATGGATTACAATGATAATGATTTAGAAAAAATGTTAAAGGAATTATTAGATAGAAATGCAAAATAATAAAACTCCACTATCTTTTATTGAAGATGCAATAGAAGACAACAAAAAAATAGTTGTTAATCAATCTCATAAAAATATTGAAATTAATGCAAATAAAATTAAAGTTATTAAAAGAAACGGAAAAATAGAAGATTATAATCCTGAAAAAATGAGAAAGGTTTGTGTTTGAGCCGCTAATGGAAATTCAGGATATGCAGACATGTTATTAGATGCAACAGTTATTAAATTGTATGACAAGATTAAAATCAGTGATGTGTTTGATGAATTAATAAAATCTGCTGTTAACAAAATTAGTAGAATTTATCCCATTTATGAAAATATTGCTGCTAAATTATATCTTTTAAAATATTATCGTGAATCTTGAAATATTAAGACAAATTTGGATTATCCGTCTTTATCAACTGTTATTGAAAAAGGTTTACATCATAAAAAGTATAATAAAAACGTTTTTAATACTTATTCAAAAACAGAAATTGATGAATTAAATAAAATTATTGATCCTAATAATGATTTTTTATTTACATATAAGTCATTAATATTTTTTACACGGAAATATTGTTTGAATTCTTCTAAAAATAAAAAATTAGAGTTACCACAACATACATACATGAGAATTGCGATGACTCTATTTTATAAGGAAGAAAAATCTATAAGATTAGAATTAGTTAAAAAGTTTTATAACTATTTATCTAATCACTATTTTACTGTATCCACACCAATTTTTATGAATGCAGGAACTAATAATATGCAATTATCAAGTTGTGTATTATCACAAATGGGAGATGATGCAAATAGTATAATGGATACTATAAAAGACATTGCAATTTATTCAAAATTTAAAGGCGGAAATGCTGTTGATATTTCTATGTTAAGAGCATCTGGTTCATATATTGCTGGAAATAATGGCATTAGTAGTGGTCCTGTTCCATTTTTAAAAATTATTGAATCAACAATAAAAGCTTTTAATCAAGGTAGTGAAAGACCTGGGGTATGTTGTGTTTATTTTCAATGATGACATTATAATTTTGAAGAATTAGTAGTTTTAAAAAACAATAGTGGAACTGAGGAAAATAGAGCAAGACAACTAAAGTACTCTGTAAAAATTAATGATATTTTAATTAAAAGAGCCTTAAAAAATGAAGATATAACTTTATTTAATCCTCATGATGTTCCACTATTAATTGGAAAATATGGTTCTGAATTTGAAAAACAATATATTGAATATGAAAATAATTCTTCATTAAAAACGAAGAAAATGCCTGCAAGACAAGTTTTATCAATGTTGTTTAAGGAAAGAGTAGAAACTGGAAATATTTATTTATTCCATGAAGAAAATGTTAACGAAACTTCATTATTAAATAGATATATTAATAGTAGTAATTTGTGTTGTGAAATAACTTTGCCATCTAGATATAGAAATTCTAACGAAATTGAATTAAATAATCCTGGTGAAATTTCATTGTGTAATCTTGCAAGTGTTAATTTGGTTAAATGAGATAGTTTTGACCAAAATATTCAACAAGATATTGTTAGCATTTTAGTTAGAGCAATTGATAACACAATTGATATTGCAAGCTATCCAATAAAAGAGGCAATGTATACTAATTTAAAATATAGATATTTAGGAATAGGAGTATTAAATTACGCCAATTATTTAGCAACACATAAAATTGTAATTGATTCAGATGAAGCATTAGAACAAACAGCTAAGTTATTTGACGAACTTTCATATCAAATTATTAATGCTTCTTTAGAATTATCTAAGGAAAAAGGAAAATGTCCTGGATTTGATGAAACACTATGAGCATTAGGTGAATTGCCAATTACAAAAGCTAATAAACAAGCTTTAGATTTAGTTAATTACAAACCAGACATGAACAAGTGAAAATTATTAAGTAATGAAATTAAAAAATACGGTTTAAGAAATGCCCAACTTATGGCAGTTGCTCCAACTGCAACAAGCGGGAAATCAATTAATGCTACTGAAAGTATTGAACCTATTCAAGACTTTATATATAAAGAAGATGGAAAATCTAATGTTATTACATTAGCACCAAATATTTCACAAAATTCAATTTATTATAAAAGAGCTATAGAATGTGATCAATATCAATTAATACGTTTGGCTGCAATTAGACAATGTTATATTGATCAATCACAATCAATAAATATGTACTTTAAAAAAGTAAAATCATTAACTGATTTTACCTTATTGCACTTGTATGGTTTTAGTCTTGGAATAAAAACTTATTATTATTGTAAGACTGAAAAAGAAGAAATAGATTATGTTTGTGAAAGTTGTACTTAATTAATTCAATTTTTCTAAATGTTTAAAGAAATAATTTAATTCTCAAGCAACACCATTATCATTATTGGTGAATTTTGTTATATGTCTTGCAGTTAATTTTGCTGTATCTCTACCATTTTTCATTGCAAAACCATATTTTGCTTTTTGCAACATTTTCATATCATTATCACCGTCACCAAATGTTAATATTCTATCATAAGGTATTCCGTAATATGATGCAAGATAATTCAGCCCCATTACTTTATCAGTAAACATTGTATTTATTTCTACAACAAATCCACAATTTGGTAATTTGACCATTCTTAGTTGTAAGTTTGGAGAAACTGTTTTTACAAAAAAGACAATTGTGTCAAATTGTGAAATATCATCACTTCTAATATATAACAATAATGCACTTACATCAACATTAAGATTATCGGGATTATTATCTAAAGACATTAATTGAGGATCATTTACAACATCTAAATGATAATATTTTAGTAAATCTTCAGCATAATCTGGATTTTCAATTTTAGTTAACTGAATTTCATGTGTAGTTGTTTCTAAAAATGCATTAGAAATAATGTCTCTAACTTCTTTAATTTTTAAAATATTTTTTGCAATTTCTTTTGAGAAACAGAAATCAATTGGACTAAAATTAGGATCAGTTGGATTTGAAATATATCCCCCATTTTGGTTTAACATAATTGAATTCAAACCTAACTTGTTATAAATATCAATTGATCCACGTTTTGGTCTGCCTGTGGCAATACAAAAGATATGACCTTGATTAGTAATTTCATTTATAGTATCAATTGTACTTTGTGAAAGCTCACCATTTGAATTTAATAGTGTACCATCTAGATCGCTAATTATTAAATATTTTTTCATTATAATGTCCTTTCTATAATAAACCAATTGCTTTATAAATTTGATTTAATTTATTTGAAGCTACTTCTTTTGCTTTTATTGCCCATTTTTTTGCAAGTTGATCAACAATATCATTTGTTAGTGAGTTTCATTTTTTAATATATTCTTTGTGAAATTTAGAATATTCATCGATTATGGCATTTTTTAGTTCCCCATAATTTTGTCCATTAAATTTTTCTTCAATTTCATTAATTGACAAGCCACTTAATGAAGAATAAATTCCAATTAAATTTGAAACTCCAGGTTGATTTTCCATATCAAATTTAATGTTGTTAAAGTTATCTGTTTTTGCTGATTTAATTTTTTTAATAGAAATTTCTAGAGGATCATTTAAGAATATAACACCTTTTGTGCTTTCAGCAGATTTTGACATTTTTATATTTGGGTTTTGTAAATCCATAATTCTAGCACCTACTTTTGGAATGCATGGTTCTGGAATTTTGAATAATTCAGATTTATATTGATTATTGAACCTAATTGCAATATTTCTAGTAAGTTCAAGATGCTGTTTTTGATCTGCACCAACTGGGACCAAATCTGCATCATATAACAAAATATCACTTGCCATTAAAACTGGATAAATTAGTAAACCAGTTGGAATCATTGTTGTACCATTGTTTTGCTTTTGTGCCTTTTCACTTTTATCCTTAAACTGTGTCATGCGATTTAGTTCACCAAGTGTTGTATTGCACATTAAAATATGTTCAAGCATTGCGTGTTCTAAAATATCTGATTGATAAAATATACACACTTTTTCGGGATTTAATCCACATGCTATAAAGGTTTTTATAACATCACGAGAATTCTGTCTTAATAAATCTGCGTCGATGTTTTTTGTCGTTAATGAGTGTAAATTTGCAACAAATACAAACATTTCATTACTATCTTGAAATTTTACAAACTCTTTAATAGAACCTAAATAATTTCCTAGAGTAATATTATTTGTAGGTTGTATACCACTTATTATTCTTTTCATAATACACCTCTTTTTAATTTTATAATATTTATTTTTTTTTTATATAATATTATATAAATGACTAAAAAAATTCATATTAATTTTGTTGATTTTGAAAACAATATAGAAAATTGCAAATTGATTATGGAAAATAATAAAAATTTGTTATTTTCTAAAACAAATTATGATTTCTTAATTTGTTTTGGTGGTGATGGAAATTTTCTAGAAATATTAAAACAAGAATATACTAATAAAATAAACATCATCCATTATGGGACTGGACATTTAAATTTTTTATCTAATTTTAAAGATAATAATGATAATTTTAACTATGATAATTTTTGTGAATATGGAATTTTAAAAATCGAGATTGATAATGTTAAATTTATAGCAATTAATGAAATTGAAATTTTTAAAATTAATTCAACATCAAAGTATGTATTAAATATAGATTGCAATAAATTCTATGAATTCCAAGCAACAGGATTTGTTGTTAACACATCAATTGGTTCAACTGGAATAAACAGAACAATTGGAGGCCCATTATTTTTTAATTATGATTTATTTTGTTTTAATGAATTACTACCTGTAAAAAGTATAAACAGTAAAACATTATCACAACCAATGATTTTTTCTAATCAAGAATTGTTATTTGAAAATTTATGAAATGACAATGATTTTATCATTAAGATCGATGGAAAATCATTAAATATCAATTCTTGAAAATTTATAAAAATCAACCTTGTTAAATCATGTGCTAAAATAAACATTAATTATGGAGATTGATTGGAATCAATCAACAAAAAATTAATTTAAAAGGAAAAATATGAAGCAAAGTACAAAAATTAAATTATTTTATATATTCACTTTCGGTATTGGATATTTACTTGCTAAGAAGAAAGCAAAAAATGTTGTTAACATGACAAATGATCAAATATTGACATCAAAAAAAATTGATTTTAATATTTCTGATCTAGTTTCTGCATTAGGACAAAGCCAAAATATTGTTGAAATTAATAGCACAATAAGTAATTTAAAAGTGAAAGTTAAAGACATTAAATTAGTTAATGTTGATGAAATAAAAAAATTAGGAGCATTAGGTACATTAATAAACATAGATGTTATTACAATTTTATTTGGCGATAATAGCGAATATGTAGCTGAATTATTAAAAAAATCTTGTAAATTAAGTTAATTAAATCTTTATATAGACATAATAAGTAAAAATTAGTAAAATATTTATATTACATATAAATTTTTATTTTTTTTGCTAGGGATTATTTATGATATTTTTAAAAAATTTTTATGCTGAAGGTTTTAAGTCTTTTGCAAGACCGATAAATTTAAATTTTTCAAATACAATGATTGGGATTGTAGGCCCAAATGGTAGTGGTAAATCAAATATTGTTGATGCTTTAAAGTGAGCAATGGGTGAACAATCAATAAAAACATTAAGAGGTAAGGAAAAAACAAATTTAATCTTTGCTGGTTCAAACGATATGGATGAAGCAGAATTTGCATTAGTTGAACTAACTTTTGATAATTCAAAAGGGATTTTAAACTACCAAAATGATGAAGTTAAAATTAGTCGTAAACTAATGAGAAAGACTGGTGAAAGTTTTTTTTATATTAATGATGAACCTGCAAGATTAAAAGATATTCAAGATTTATTCCTAGATACAGGATTAACAAAAGGTTCGTTAGGAATTATTTCACAAGGAACAGTTAATTGATTTGCAGAAGCTAAACCTGAAGATAGAAGACATATGTTTGAAGAGGCGGCTGGAATTGGGCGTTATACAAAACAAAAAAACGAAACTTTAGATTTATTAGAAAAAGCAGCATACAATCTTGAACATTTGGACCATTATGAATCTAATTTAAGAAGAGAAATTAGAGATTTAAGCAAACAAGCAGAAAAAGCTGTTCAATATAAAGAAAAAACTCAAGAATTAAAAAAACTTGATGTTACAATTTCAGTTCAAGATTATTTGGCTTTTAAAGATGAATCAATTGAAATATCAAAAAGCATTTCTCAATACAAAACTGATTTAGAAAAATTAAAAATTAATATAGAAGAAAACAAATCATTACGTGATAAGAATAATCAAGAATATCTTGAAAAAGATAATGAAATAAAATCTCTTTCTCAAATAAAAGATGACTTAAATATTAAATTAAATGATCTTAATTATAAAAAAATAGCATATGTTAACAATTTAGAAAATAATATAAATTCTCAAAATATAGAAGAAAGAAAAAAATCATATTTATCATTAATTGCAAGTGACGAAGAAGAAATTAAGTCATTAGAAAAACAAATTAATCAAAATAGAGAAAAATTATCTTCTCTTGAAAAAGATTATGAATTATCTTTAGAATTAAAAAACAAATTAAATGATGAATATAATTCACTTAATTCTGAATATAGCCATAAAAAGGTTGTTTATGAAAGATTAGAAGAGTTATTTAAAAATAGCAATAACGTAGAAAGAGGTGTTCAAACATTATTGAATTCCAAAAATTCAATCCCTGGACTTCATTCAACCATTTCTAATATTTTGCAAGTTCCTGAAAGATATGAAGTCGCAATTCAAACTGCATTGGGAAAATCAATTAATAATTTAATTGTTGAAAACAGTAATGTTGCAATTTTTGCAATTAATTTTTTAAAGAAAAATAATGGTGGAAGAGCGACATTTTTACCAATGGACACTATAAAACCAAAAAGTATTAAAGATGATAGCTTAACAATTATGAGTAAACTTGAAGGTTTTATTGATGTTGCATCAAATTTAGTAAAATATGACTCTATTTACGACAACATAATAAAATCATTATTAGGCAATGTTGCAATCTCAGATACTATTGAATCAGCAACACATATTAGCAAAATGGTAAACAACAATTATAAAGTAATTTCTTTAGATGGAGATGTTGTATACGCTGGTGGTGCTTTATCTGGTGGACAACAACAAAAAACCACAGCTTCTACATTCAACATTGTGGAAAAAATAAACAAAGCAAAATTAGAATTCGAAGAAGCAAAAAAATTATTTATTGCTAAAAAAATTGAATTGGAAGACGTTAATAATAATTCAACAAAATTAAATATAGAAATACAAAATATTAAAGGTTTAATTTCTATTTGTGAAAATAAATTAGTAGAAACTAATTCAAGATTAACACGTAATAAGACTGGTTATAAATCAATTGAAGATGCAAATGATAAAGAAAAATTAAAGGTAGAAATTAATCAATTCGAAAAAGAATTAATTGAAGTTAATGAAAAATTAATAGAGGTTTCTCAAAAAATTTCTACTCTTCAAAATTTAAAAGAACATTCTTATGAAATTTATTGTCAATATAATTTAAATTATGAAAGAGATCAAGAAATTTTTATAAGTTTAAACGACAAATTTAATAGAAAAAATAATAAATTAAATAACTTATTAAATGACATTAAACTAATTGAAGACAAAATTAATAATTTATATGAAATGACAATGGAATACGCTATTACAGAATTTAACAAACCATTAGACATTTCAACAAATGAAGCTAAATCAATTATTTCAAAACTAAGATCTGAAATAGATGCACTAGGTAATATTAATTTTGAAGCTGTAGAAAAATTAGCTGAAAAAGAATTAGAACTAAAATCAATTGAAAAAGAACATAATTTAGCACGTGAATCAGTTATTAATTTAAAAAATATAATTGAAGATTTAGACAAACGAGCTAAGGCTGATTTTACAAGTATTATTAATAAAGTTAATGAAATTATCCCTCAAATATTTACAAGTTTATTTGGTGGTGGTGATTGCAGTATAAAATATACAGACCCAACTAATGTTTTAGAATCTGGTATTGAAGTTATTGTTCATCCATTAGGTAAAAAAGTATCAAACTTAGTATTGTTATCTGGTGGAGAAAAAACATTAGTTGCTCTTACAGTTTTATTTGCATTATTAAAATCTTCTTCCCTTCCTTTAGTAGTTCTTGATGAAGCTGAAGCTGCACTTGACCAAGCCAATGTAAATACCTTTGCCAAATTAATTCAAGAATTTAGTGATTCAACACAATTCTTAGTGATTACACACCGTACAGGAACTATGAAAATGTGTGATGTACTATATGGTACAACAATGCAAATCAAAGGGGTTACAAAAGTTATTAAAACTGATTTGGATAATATCAAAAAAATGAATTAATGAAAAAAAGAGATTAAATAATTATGGGTTTTTTTAAAAAAATATTTAATAAATTTACAAACAAAAATGATGATACAGTTGAAAAAATTTCTCAAAAAAATGAGGAAAATAGAATTTTTAAGGTTAGTGATAATCAAAAAAAATTTGATGAAGGTCTAAGAAAATCATCAAGCACATTAAATGATGCAATTGTTGAATTGTTTACTAAACATGAAAATATTAATTTTGAATTTTATGAATCATTAGAAGAAATGTTAATAATGTACGATGTTGGTTATGTTGCAACTACAAAGATTGTGAAAGCAATTGAAGAAGAAGTTAATTATAGACATGTAAAAGATCCAAAATTGATTAAACAAATTTTAATTGATAAAATATTCACATATTATATTCAAGATACTGACATTAATACAAATATTAATTTATATAATGATAAAACAAATGTAGTTTTAGTAGTTGGAGTCAATGGTGTTGGAAAAACAACTTCTATTGCAAAAATAACAAAGTATTTTGTTGATCAAAATAAAAAAGTTCTTTTGGTGGCTGGAGATACTTTCAGAGCTGGGGCTGTTGAACAATTGAAAATTTGATCTGAAAGATTAGGTGTTGATATTGTTGTTCCTAACAAAGTTGGTCAAGAAACTGCATCTGTAATTTATGAAGGTGTAAAAAAAGGTTATGAAGAAAAATATGATTTAGTCATCTGTGATACATCAGGAAGATTACAAAATAAGGTTAATTTAATGAATGAACTTAAAAAAATAAATGACATTATAAAAAGATACGATCCAACCGCTCCTCATGAAACATTGTTAGTTTTAGACGCAACAACTGGGCAATCTGGTTTATCGCAAGCACAAGCATTTAATGAAGTAACAAAGTTAACAGGAATAGTATTAGCAAAAATGGATTCAACATCAAAAGGTGGAATTGTTTTAGCAATTAAGGATATGTTTAATTTGCCAGTTAAATTTATTGGTTTGGGAGAACAATTAGAAGATTTAAAACCATTTGATTTAGAACAATTTGTAGATGCAATGGCAGCAGGATTTGATAAGGCAATTATAAATGAATAACAATAGATTTTATATTATTAGTTTGTTTGATTTTTATTCTTCATTATTAACTGAAAAACAAAAAAAATATTTTATGGAAGCATATTTTGAAGATAAATCATTATCAGAAATTGCCGAAATATATAATGTTAGTAAAAACGCTATTCATGATTCATTAAAAAATATTGTCAATGATTTATTAAAATATGAAGAAAAATTAAAATTAAAATATAAATATGACCAACGGACTAGTTTGATTAAATTAATTAATGACAAAAATTTGAGAGAAAAATTTTTAGAAATTGAAGAGGAATAAATATGCCGGTTTTAAAAAGTAAAATTTTAAATAAAAGAGATATTGATTGAACTCACAAAATTATTTTAACAGATTTAAAAATTGATCCAAGAGTGCTAGAAATGCATAGACAACGTATTGACACAATTTTTGCAAGTCTTCCTGTTGAAAAAAGAAGTCAACAATTACACAATATTATATTAAGGGACAATTTATTTTCCAAAGCAATGGATTTTATTCTTCCATGTTATGATTTTGAATTTAATAGTGAAGATGTTGATGAAATTGCAAAAGGTGTAATTGCAACATATGGCGACGACAAAAAAGATCATGCCAATGAAATTGCAAAAAAAATGATTTCAAAAGCATTAATTTTTAATGATTTACAAAAAACATATAATATTGAAATAACTGATGAAGAACTTATGAACATTCTTCAAGATTATTATCAAAATACAAATCAACCTATTCGTGATTTTATGGAAGACTCTGAAAAATTCAATAATGCCAAACATACATTATTAGAGGAGAAAACTATTGCTTTTATTATTGATAAATTTGAAAAAGATTTATCTGAATTAGAGAAAAAAATGCAAGAATTAATTAATAAAAATCAACAAGAACAAAATAATGACAAATAAGAGTTATATTATTAGATATATATTATTAAAGATAATATTATCAGAATATTTACCAAACAAAATAATTCCAAGTGAAAATAAAATTGCTGAAAAGTTTAAATGCACAAGAATGCATGTTAGAGAAGTGTATTTAAAGTTATCAGAAAATAATATAATTTATTCAAAACAAGGCAGTGGATATTTTGTATCTGAGAATGCAATAGATTCTATATATTTTCCTCATTCATTTTTGAAAAAAACAATTATTAAGCCTTTTTTAAATTGTTTTAAAATTTATAATGAGAATAGTGAAGAAATAGGCTTTATAAAAACAAATATTAATTTAAATATTAATTTAGAAAGTTTTAATCAATATGATTTATTAAAATTAATTGTTAATCAAATTAACTTTAATATTAATGAAATTAAAAACTTTTTTGAGAACAACGTGATTTACGATAATTTTGAATATAATAAATTTACGACAATTTTTGTTAAGGAAGATAATCAAAAAATAATTATTGAAACCTTTTTAAAATCTAATATTAATATTTTTATTAATAAATCATTAGTAATATAAAAACGCCTCAAGTTTAATGAAGCGTTTTTTATTTATATTACTAATTTCATCTGAAAGTAAATCAAGTATTATGCAATATATCATTATATTTATATAATCTATTATTTATAGAAACAACATTGTTTTTATATGTAATTTCAGATTTATTATTAATTTTACTTGATGATAATATACTAATGTTACCCATGTTTATATTATTAGTGGCAGTTTCTATATTAGATGAAACTATAGCTTTATATGAACTATCTTCTTTTATAAACATTGAAGTTGTTGGTTTAGTAAATATTAAATTATGATTATCAATACTAACAGTTACATTATCTGCAAATGTAGAAACAAAATAATAATTTTTATATTTAACAACAACTTTATCATCATCATTGTTAATGGTTTGAATGTTTTTAATAATATCAATTGAATTTGATTCGTTTTGTTCACCTGGAGCGATAAGATATGCATATGTATTATTTGAAGGGTTTGGACTTGACGTATGATCGAATCAAACTTCATTGAATTTTTTTGTAATTGCAGGTTCATTTTCTCTAGAACTATTAGTTACAAATGGTAAAACAGTTCTTGAGACTTGATTTGAAGTTCGAATGCTATTTGCATTATCCAAAATATAATAAGAATTAGTGTTAGATGTATATTTGCGAACACTCCTATTATTAAAATTAAGATTTGATTCAACTAATGGTTGTTCGCCAATATCATTTAAAACAGTTGTATAAACATTTTTGTTATCAGGTGGACTTGATAATTTATTTACCCTACCTAGACAAAGAACATATCCATCAAGAAAAATATATGCTTTTTTTGATCTTAGAGTGTCATTATAGTTGTATAAATCTGAACTTACAATTCCATATCTATTATAATTGACACCATTACCAATTTTTGTAGTTAAGCTTTTATCTGAATTCTCAGATTGTGTATGAATTTGTGTAATTTGATTCTTATTTGTGAGCTGAGTAATATCTAATTCATAAATTGAACTAGTACCAGGTAATTTGTATGGATCAACGACTGTTCAATAATCACTTGTATAATTATTTCTTTGGTTATTATGAATTAGAGTCAATCCGTCAGCTTGATAATATCCAAATGCATTTTCATAATTTGTACATTCATAATGATAAGTTCTTCCAGAAGTAAGTGCTAAATCAAACATATATTCAGGAGTTTGGAAGCTATAACGATCTTGATTCTTAGAAAAAATGTAATTATTGTTTTGTTTATATAAATCAATACCGATTGGAATATTACTTATGTCATTATTAAAATAATTTGTTTCTATTCAATTATTATATTGTTTTCTAACATTTAATTTGTCTACATATTTATATTTATTTAAAAATGCTTTAATATTATCATTTAAATATTGTTCAGAACCAGTTCAGTCACATTGATCATGAATAAAATTAATTAATCTATCTTTGTATTCAATTGGTGCAATATCTACAAATTCAACAAGATAATTAATAATTTCTGCGCCTTTTTCTTTATTGCTATAATTTTTTCTAACAACTGATCTTTGTGATAAGGTATCAGAAAGGGTTAATTGATACATATAAGGCATTACACATGTTTCAACTATATGATAGAAAATATTAAACTTTGGGAAAGCAGATAAACTATAAGCTGTGTTGGCTGTAATTTCATTTATATTTGAAATTCCTTTTATCAACTCTATACCATAACCACCAAAATAAGCCAATCCACCATCATGAGTATTTTCATTAGAATGGAAAATGTATGACCCATCTAAATAATTTCCATTTCTTTCATTTGGATTTAATAATGTATTAAGTCAATCACTAAAAACATTATTAATAACTTCATTTATTGTTGATTCTATTTTTTTATTATCACCTATCAAATTTGAATACAAAATAACAACAACAGCACCATCGGTTAAATTAGCACCTGATTGTTTTTGTTTTTTGGCTTGGTTTGTATCAAATCTTCAAATAGCATCAAATTTAAATCATTCAATTGGTTTAATTCAATTTTGGATTTCTGAATTTGAATATTTATTTGCAATCAAATAAATAACTTTTAATAAATCTTTTGGAATACCAATCTCATAATTTCATCAATTACCAATAATGTTATTGTTTTTATAGTAATAATCTTTAACAAAAGAGTCTAAAATTTCTTTTGTCATTGATTGTAAATCTTTATTTTCAGAATAATGTATAGCAACAGCAATGGGTAATAACTTTTGAATAGCAGTACGACATGTATTCATAACTTTTACATTATTTTTATTTACACCATTCATAATAATGTTAAAATTTGTTAAATCATTTGAAAATATAATTTTTGAAAAAATTTGAAAGGAATTTAAATTATTTGGATTATTATTACGAATATCAGAGTATTTATTAAATATCTCATTAGCCTTAGTTAAATATTCATCAGGAGTTTTTGTTAATTCAGAATCAACAATATTAATATAGTTATTATAAATTTTGGTAGCTAATTCTTTGATATTAGAACTTTGATTTATATTATTGTTATTTTCAGAACATGATGTCAATGTTAAAGCAGGCGAAGCAATAAATAATGTTGAAGCTACTATAGGAATTAATTTCTTAATTTTCATACTTTCTCCTAAATTATTCATTTAATATTAATATCAATTTTTACAAATAAAAAACACATATAGATTTAGTATTTACTATCTGTATTTTTAAAATATTTTTTTAATTTTTTCGCTTAAATTTGTTTTATGTTTTCTCTTATTTGATACAACTTGTAACCCTATTGCACCTCTTGAAACAATATGGACAAATATATCTGGAGCATTACGAATTTGAATTATTGATTCATCAATTTCTAAAGCATCAACAATCAGTTTTTTAACTTGATTAATATATTCTTCACTACAATCTAAAGAAATTATTGAAATATCTCTAATATCATTTTTTGTTAAGTTACCATCAAAATTTTTAATTAATTGCTTTATACATTCAGGAATTGCTTCATCTCATTTTTTGACAATTCCACCAAAATGATTTTCTTGATCAACCTTGATGATTGGATATATTTTAGTTAATTTAAACAATTTTGCAACTACATTTGGAACACGTCCACTATCAACTAGTCCTTTTAATTGTTTGCAAACAAAAAATGATAATGTAAAGTTATGGAAATCTTCTGCATATTTAATTAATTCATTAATATCATCTATTCCAGAATTAATTTTTTCTCTCAATTCCTTACATAAAATTTCAATATTAAATCCAAAATCTAGAACATCAGCAACATATAATTTTTCTTTAAAGCCCGGTTGATTGGAAAGAGCTTTTATATGACTATATTGACTTGATCATTTGCTAGAAATTGGAAGTGCTAAAATATAGTCATAATTGTCTAAATTGGATTTTATAGTTTCTTCTAATAATAATTGTGAAGTACAACCGGTTGAAAAAATAGTACCAGATTCCTGAAGTTTTAAAATGTGTTCATGTGAAAAATCTGAATCCTTATTTGCATATTGTTTGCCATCTTGATCATATATAGATAATGGCAAAATACAAACATCTAATTCCTTTGCAACTTCTTTAGATAAAGAAGAACATGTATCTGTTAACAATAATATCTTTTTCATAGTAATTATTTTATTACATTTATTAATATAATCATTAATATATTTGTTTATAGTATTAAAATAATAGATATAAAAATTGATAAGAGGTATAAAAATATGAAATTTAATAATGAATTAAATCATAGTGCAGCACATGTTATGGCAGCTAGTTTAAAGAAATTATATCCAAATATTAAGTTGACATTAGGTCCAGCAATTGATGAAGGTTTTTATTATGACTTTTATTCTGATGAACCAATTTCTATAAATGATTTGCCTAAAATTGAAAAACAAATGAAAAAAATTATTTCTGGTGCTTATGAATTTAAAAAAGAAGAAAAAACAAAGAAAGAAGCCTTAGAATTTTTTAGTGACAACAAATATAAATGCGAAATTATTAATTCTATTCCTGATAATGAAATTATTAGTTTTTATACCAATGGAGATTTTACAGATTTATGTAGAGGTCCACATGTTTCAAACACAAACAAAATAAAAGCATTTAAACTTCTAAATGTTGCTGGTAGTTATTGACGTGGTGATTCCAAAAATGATCAATTGACAAGAATATATGGTGTTGCATTTGAATCTGAAGAAGAATTAAAAGAATATTTGGAACTTCTTGAAGAAAGAAAGCAACGTGATCATAGAAAAATTGGCAAAGATTTAAAATTATTTACATTTAGTAATTTAGTTGGACAAGGTTTACCAATATGATTGCCAAACGGCACAAAAATTAAATATGAAATTCAAAAATATATTAATAAATTACAAAATAAATACGAATTTTTACCAGTAATGACACCAGTTTTAGGAACTGTTGATTTATATAAAACTAGTGGACATTGAGATCATTATAAAGAAAATATGTTTCCAGTGATGGATGTTGATGGAGAATTACTTGTATTACGTCCAATGACTTGTCCACACCATATTATTATTTATAAGAATGATATTCATTCATACCGTCAATTACCTATAAGACTTTGTGAACATTCTAACTTACATAGATATGAATCTTCTGGTGGATTAACTGGTTTAGAAAGAGTTAGAGAAATGGTGTTAGAGGATACACATATTTTTTGTAGACCAGACCAAATTAAACAAGAAGTTAATAATTGCTATAAAGCAATTATGGATGCTCATGAAGGATTGGGAACAAAAATATGAAGAGTAGATTTATCAATTTGAAATCCTAATGATAAAGAAAAGTTTCATGGAAATGTAGAAATGTGAGAAAATTCACAACAACAATTAAAACAAGCTTTAGATGATAACAATATTGAATATACAGTTATGACTGGTGAAGCAGCATTTTATGGGCCAAAAATTGATTTTCAAGTAAAAACAGCATTAGGTCATATCGTTACTGTTTCAACAATCCAGTTAGATTTCTTATTGCCAGAACGTTTTGAACTTGAATATGTAACTGAAAATGGAACAACAGAAACACCTGTAATGGTTCATTTGGGAATTATTGGAACTTATGAAAGATATTTAGCAATGTTATTGGAACAAACAAAAGGTGCACTACCATTATGGTTGTCACCAACCCAAATTCAAATATTGCCTGTTAACCCATCAATTCATGGAGAATATGCAAACAAGTTAAACAATGAATTTTTACAACTTGGATATAGAAGTGAGGTTGATGGAAGAGATGAAAGATTAGCTAAAAGAATAAGAGAAGCTCAAATTTCAAAAATTCCATATCAACTTATTATTGGTGATGAAGAAGTTAATAGTGGAAACCTTATAACCTTTAGATGTTACGGTGAACAAGAAGATAAAAAATGCACATTGAGTGAATTTAAGAAAATTTTAAGTGATAGAATTGAAAGCAAAAAATAAATAAAAAAGAGATGTAAATTTTGCATCTCTTTTTCTTTGTTCTTAGAGAGTTTGAGATAATTTTTCTCTTTTCTGGGCAATTTATCTCAAACTATATATCGTAATCCAAATGACCGATTTCTTTGAGTATATCATTATTAATTATTTTCACCATCATAATAACAACTCGATGTAGGCGTTTCGTATAATTCAACTGCGAAGTTATAGTTTTTTAAATGGGGTTTTAATTCATCATAAATTATTCTCGTTAAATTTTCACATGTGGATCTTAAAGGTATTTCAGAGATTTTTCTTCCGCTTTCAAATAATATTGTTGCAATTTTACTTTCACTTTCATTTTGTTTATTAAATATAAATGAGTGATCAAGTTTATCAACAATCGGCTTTACTATCGCTTTTAAATCTTTAAAATCAATGACCATATCCTTAGATGATTTATCTTCCAATAATTCATTTGCGAATACGTGAATTTTTAATTTATAAGTATGACCATGTAAATTATTACATTTTCCACAATGACCGTCTAACATATGAGCTGCATCAAAGCTAAATTCTTTTGTTAATCTATACATAATTATTCTCCTTTTATATCATATGTTGATTCTGTAAATGTTTCACTTCCACTATGATTTACACCACGCATTTCAATGCACATATGTCTACATCAAACTTTTACATTAATATATTCAGGATTTAAAGCTTTCTTTATTGCTTCTAAGATGTCATCCGTTAATTGTTCTTGAGTTTGTAGTCTTCTACCACAATTTCTAACTAATCTGTTTAATTTGCTTAAGCCAACAACTTTTCCATTATTTGGCTTATATGTTACATCGCAATGACCAAAAAACGGTAACATGTGATGTTCGCAAAAAGTGTAAACGGGAATATGTTTAATCGTAACTGTCCCGTTTGTATATGTAGTTTCAAATTGTTTATATAAAAAATCTTCATCTTTAATTTTGTAACCTTCAAACAATTCTTCATAAGCTTTAGCAACTCTTTTAGGAGTTTCCAATAATCCATCACGATTTGGATCTTCACCAATTTCTTTTAAAATCGTTAAAATTGCTTCTTCAATTTTTCTTCTATCCATTTTTAATTTTTTCCTTTCACATATTTTAGCGGATCTTTTAATCCTAATTTTTCAAAGTTTAATAATCTATCTTTACATGCAGGACATGAATCACAACAAAACAATTCATTACCTTCTTTTATTGATTATACAAGTTCAAGTGTTTTTATAGAAAACACCTAATTCTAATTCAATTTTAATTTCTTGGGTAAATAAATTACCAAAAAATATAAAGCTAAAAATTTATACAATAAGATTAATGTTTGTTATATCTTTAAAAGATGTAGATAAATAATAATTATTTCTATTTATATTGAATATATTCATTTAATAAAACAACAGCACTAATTTCATCCTTTATTTTTTTAATTTGAGAATTTTTTATATGATACTGATCTTTAAGATAAGTTTTTGCTATTTTTGTTGTAAATCGTTCATCATAAAGAATGATATTTAAAGGTAATTTTAAATTTTCTTCTAAATATTTTTTAAAATCAAGAATCAAATAACTTCTTTCGTTTAATGATCCATCTCTAGCATTTGTTGGAAACCCTAAGATAATATCATCAATTTTAGATTCATATAAATTGTAATAATGTTCAATTCTTTTTAATATTTGTTGAAAATCATTATTTTCATATTGAAAATTTTCTAACCCTGATGCAATAATACATAATTCATCTGTAATTGCAAAACCACATGTTTTTGTACCTAAATCCAAACCTAATTTACGCATAAATAATTAACCTTGGTTTTTAATAAAATCTATTAATAATTGTTTTTTATCTATAAATGATGATCCGCCTCTCACAAAGTATGGTTTACCTCCACCTTTACCTTCAATAATAAGATTAATTTTTTTGGCAAAATCATTTAAATTAATATTATTTGATTTATTAGTAGCAATAAAATATTGTAGTTTATTATTTGAAATTGTTGTTAGAAAATAGATTCCTGATTTATCTTCATTAGTTAATTCTTCTAATGCCATTGTAATTGATTTATCATTAACATTATTAATATCAATGTATTTATATTTACCAATTTGTTCTTCATAAAGATTTTTGATATTTTTAACCTCATTTAAGTTATTTTTATTCATTTGTTCATTTTTAATTTTGTTAATATCATTATTTAACATATTAAATATGTTAGGATATTCATATAAATGAGAATTTGTCAGTAATGTACTATATTTTTGTAATAAGTCATTCACTTCATTGATATTGAAGTTATTTTTATTAAAATCTATCTCTAAGTTGTTTAAAATATTTTTTAAATTCATTAATTGTTCTTGTTTGAATGTTTCTATGTTATCTTGTGTTGATATTCCTTCAATTCTTCACATCCCCGAACCTTTAGAAATCAAATTAATAATTCTAAATTCTTCAATATCTTTTGTATTGTTAACATGTGTACCACCACATAATTCCATTGATTTATCACCAATTTTGATAACTCTAAGTGGTCCATCAATTTTTTTATAAACATCTTCAAAATAACCAATAACATTTTTAGATTTGGCTTCTTCTAAATTCATAAACATAACATCAACTTGATATTGTTTATTTATATAATTATTAATTCAAGTTTCAATAGCGTCTAGTTGTTGATTACTTAGTTTATAATCAAGCTGAAAATCGAATGTTAATTTTTCTGGAGACTTAAATGCTCCTTTTTGTTTAATATTTTCATCTATTATATTTTTTAATGCTGCTTGTAAAATATGCTCAGAACTATGGTGAGCGGCATTTTTTCTTCTATTTTCTAAATTGATGGCTAAATGAACATTTTCATTAACTTTTAAAGTTGCTTCTTTTACATGATGTACATGTTGGAAGGTTGGAGCTTTAAAAACATTATCCACATAAAATTCATTTATATAACCTGTATCGTGAATTTGTCCCCCACTTGTTGCATAGAATGGAGTAGTTTCAACAATTAGATAACCATCTTCATTGTTTAATTGATCTACTTCTTCAAAATTATCATTAAACAATTTTATAATCTTACTATCTAATTCTGTTGATTCATATAAAAATTTAGATTCACAATTTAAGTTTAGAAGTGCAGAATTTTGTTTTTCCATTCCGACAGAATTTTTATTTGAATTTGAAATTTTTTGGTGTTCTTCATATAATTTTTCAAAACCATTAATATCTACAATAACGCCCTTTTTATTTGCAAATTCATTAATTAATTCAATTGGAAATCCATAAGTTGTAACCAATTTAAAAGTTGTATTAGCATCTATATTTTGATTATTGATTGAAGATTCTAGAATTTTCATCCCATGCTTAAGAGTTATTTCAAATAATGAAATTTCTTTTTCAATAGTTTTGATAATTCTATTTTTTTCATTAGATAATGTTGTATAGAATTCTCCCATAACTTGAATAATACTTTCTATTGAATCTATTAATCAATTTAAATTATTAATTTTTAAATTATGAATATAAACTAATAATCTTCTTAATAATCTTCTTAATATGTATCCACGTTCTTTATTGCTAGGAATTACTCCATCAGAAATTGAAAATACTGAAGCTCTTAAATGATCACTTATTACTCTATATGCAAAATTAATTTTTGTTTGATCTTCATCTTTTGTAAAGTATGCATTTACATCATATTTATATTCAGAATATTTTTCAATAGATCTAATAATTGGTAAAAATAGATCAGTATCAAAATTTGTGGGTACATCCTGAGAAATTGATGCTAATCTCTCCAACCCTGCACCTGTATCAATATTTTTTCTAGCTAATTCTGTATAATTATTATTTCCATCATTATTGAATTGAGAAAAAACAATATTTCAAATTTCTACATATCTATCATTTTCAATATCTTCTAAAATTAACTTGCTTCCTAATTTTTGAGGATCATATTTTTCTCCTCTATCATAATGAATTTCAGTACATGGACCACAAGGACCCATTCCGACATCTCAAAAATTTCTATCCGAATTACATTTAATAATTTGACTTTCTTTGATACCTAATTCTATCCATTTGTTATATGAGTCTAAATCATCCTCAAAAACAGTAATTCATAATAAATTGGGATCTATTTCTCACTCTTTTACTAATAGATTAAATGCAAGTTCAATCGCCTCTTTTTTAAAATAATCTCCAATAGAAAAATTACCTAGCATTTCAAAGAATGTGTGGTGTCTAGAAGTTATCCCAACATTAAAAAAATCATTAGTTCTAATTGCTTTTTGAGAATTAACTAATCTTGGAGATGGTGGATTTTTTTTGCCACTAAAATAATCCTTAAGCGTTGCAACCCCACTATTAATTCAAAGTAATGATGGGTCATTTTCTGGCACTAATGATTTTGATGGAACAAAAGTATGTTGATGTTTCTCAAAATACTTAATTCAACTTTTTCTAATTTCAATAGATGTCATTTTTTTCATATTATTTTTCCTCTTTATAACAATTTATTAGATTTTTAATAATTTTATCTATATTATTTTGAAATGAATTAACGTCAAAATTATTAATATTTTCAATAATATATTTAAGACCTATATTGTATATTTTATAATATACATTTTTTGATATATTATTAATATAATTATTTTTTATAATTTGAATTTTTAATAATAAAAGTATTTCTTCTACTTTTTTAAAAACACTTTTATCAAGGTAATTTTGAATATTTAAACTATTATTTTTCATATTTTTTATTACTTTATATTATAAAATAAAAAAAACTTGTATAATTATAAAAGTATAGTTTATTTTTAAAGGTGTATTAATATGGCAAACATTAAATCAAATGAAAAAAGTTTACGTCAAGATACTAAGGTACATAAAAACAATCATTCTCAATTAGCAAAAATGAGAACACAAGTTAAAAAAACTAATAACAACTTAAGTGATGAAACAGTATCTGAAACATATAAAGTAGTTGACACAGTGGCTAGAAAAGGAATTATTCATAAAAATAAAGCTAATCGTATTAAATCACGTATTGCAATGAAAAATAATGCTACTAAAAAATAATTAACAACTATTAACAATATAAGTTATAGTTGTTTTTATTTTGTAATATAAAAATATTAGGATTATTAAAATCAAATTGAAAACATCCTCATCTTTATCATGTTTTTAAAATATGACTAATTATTTCAATTGAATATCATAGCATTGATGAATTTGGAATTCATACTTTATAATTTTAATAACTTCATAATAAAACTATTTATTAGAATATTAATATAAGATAATTATTGTTATAATTAAAAAGTTAGTTTTTGTAAAAAAGGAGAAATTTATGTCAAAGAAAAATATTGATGTTAGTGTAGCAGATTTAGGTAATTACTATAAAATAGACGTTAATAAAGATGGTGAAAATATGTCTACCGGTATGATTGCTTGAATTGTAATAGGTTTTTTTCTTACTGTAATAGTTGGTGTCATATTATTAATTGTATGAGCATCTAAAATAAATAAAAACGAAATTCATATTTCTTTCAATTTAGAAAAGAATGATTGACAAAATCAATTGAACAAACAATTATTAATTAATAATTTAGGAAATTATACTGAATATGTAAAAAATACTGTAATTTCAAAAATTGAAATCCTTAATAGTTAATTTATATTTTTAAAACTTATATTATCTAAAGATATTTATCTTTAGATATTTTTTTATATTTTCTAAGTAAATTAGAAATTTTTAATATCCATATATTATAAATGTTAAAAATTAGTTTAATTTTAAACTTATCATTTATTTAATATGGTATATATAGTTTGATAATTCTTCAAGAATAAATAATTTAAAAACACATAAAATTATTTATATACATTTACAAACTAATTGATCAAAATCATGTTTTCTTAATTTATCATTATCTATTTTAGTAATTAGAATAATATAAATTATTTTTTGATCAATATCAATGCTAAAACCTACTCTTAAATTAGTATTTTTGTCTAAAACTATTTTATATTCATAAATAATTAATTTATTATATTTCGCACCTTTTACAATTTTAATTTTGTGATAACGTTCATTAATATTTTGGACAAAAGAATTAATATCAATACAACTGTTAAAATCCTTATTATCTTTAAATAATAATAAGGTTTTTTTATTATAGCTGTTTTCTAAGATTTTAACTTTATAATTATTATCAATTTTAACTAACATATAAAAATTTTAATTTTATAAATATGATTTAAATATTAATATTTAAAAATATTTTCACGATGAAATTTGGCATATTTATTATTAGGGCACATATCATCAAAGTTATTTACATAACATGGCTCAAAAGTTTTTATTTTTAAATCTTCATCATCTTCATGATAATGAGGAGAAATAATTACTGTTCAATCATCATTAAATGTGAACATTCCATTATCTAATAATTTATGATGATTGGCACATAAAGTTATACCATTATTGATATCATATTTATCATTTATACTTTCACATTTTGAATATGGTTTAATATGAGCAGCTTCTAGGCAATGAGAATTGGTAGAACAACAAATTTTACATTTTTGATCTCTTTCATAAATGCATTTTTTAAATATATGTTGAAATTTTCTGCCTGAATTTATTTGTTCATCTTCATTAATAAGATTAGGATAATTATTAATTGAATTAAATAGATAATCCTTTGCATTTAGAATTTGTTCAATTTTTATCATATTATAATCTGGACAACATAAAAGTAAATGATATCATGCAGTTTCTTTTATCTTTTGAAAATATTTTGATAATGTTTGTTGATCGGAGATATTGACATTAATTCTAAGATATTGTTCTGTTTTATTAATTTCTCAAACATTAGAATTATCAACTTGTAATTTTTTTCCAGGAGCATTTTTAATGGTTTTTAATAATCAATTTTGTGTTTTTGGATCATGAAAAGAAGCTAAATATTGTTTATCTTTTGATATATTTTTAAATACAATTGAAGAACTAAAAATTAAGTCATAAAAAGTTTTTAAAATTTTAGAATTTCTACCAAAATGAATATTATTATTAAAAAAAATATTAATATCATGGTAATTATAAACCATTGATAAAATTAGTGCAGGTTTGTAAGGATACTTAAAAGAACCTTGCGGAGTAGGTAATGGTGCTTTGTCTCTAATTTTTTCAATTAATAAATCAAGATCTATCATATTTTTATTATAAATAGACAATTAAAAAAATAATCAATATTTTAGTTGTAAAATACTTATAATTTTATATAGAAGTGGATTTGTCTAAAAAGATTATGCATTAAACAAAATGAAATTTTAAAAATAATGAATTATTGTGATAAACTATAAATGTAAAGGTTGTAACGGTTTATACACAGTATAGTGAAAGGATTTGTCCCATCCCAGCAATCGCACCCACAGTTTTCTGTGGGCTTTTTTTATTAATATATAGTTTATTACATAATAAAAACCTAACTATTTTAGTTAGGTTATGCTTTTTTCCATAGCAAATAGCACCAAGTAAAAAAAATTAAATGCACTGTATATTTATTTAATGTCAACCCAATGCAAGACACAAATGGGATGAGAATAAGTCAAACATAATTAATATAATTATTTTTTGCAATCTAAAACAGTCCAAAATATCTATTTTTCTTCTAATAAATTTTCAATGTATTTAATTGCTATTTTTTGTTTTATAAAAATAATTTGCTTTAAAATTGCAGTATTTAATTTTTCTAAATCCTTAAATTTAATTTTTTCTAGTTTAAAATTTTCAATCATTTTATCAATTGTTGAAAAATTAATTATTGACATTGAAAATAAATTATTTTTAGAAACATGGATAGGAAAATGATAATCTAAATTGTTTTGGATACAAAATGACTTTAATTCATGATTAATTTTATAGAAATATGGTCATCAACCAGTTTCAAGCAATCATGATATATTATGTTCACATGTATTAAACGGTTCTGCCTCTAATGTAACAATAGCAAAAAGATGATCACGATATGATTTTCTATGATGAATATTAATTTTTTTATTATTGTAATATGAATGGTCTAAGCTATAAATTAAACTTGATTGATTGTCGTTATAACCTTGCTTTATAAAAATTGCATATTTATCCAACAAATTAAAATCAATCTTTATAATTTTCTTTTTTTGATATGCTTTTTGATTTAATGTTATTTGAAATAAAATTTCTTTGCATTTGAAATTCTTTTTAAAAACACTTTTTTTGTTATAAATGCCATCAACAATTATTTTTTTAGCAATCTCTTCTGTTTCTATTGATTTAAATCATGAATAATTTTTATCAATATATTTTAAAATATTTAATCATGAATCAAAATCATCAATAATTTTATTAATTAAATCTTCATTAATATTTTTATTTCAAATTTTAGTAGTATTAAATTTAAAATTTTGGATCTTTTTTTCAAAATTTTCAATTTCTTGATAATTAGAATCGATACCAAATTTATATATAAGTTTATCAAATGTTGATTTATCAATAATTTTTTTCATAGTTTCTATTAATGTTTATAATAATATGTATTATAACAATTTTTTAGGAGGCAATATGATAAATAATAATTATTTGAATAATTATTTTTATAAAAAAAATCATTATTATTTGAATAATAAAAATTATAGTCAAATTAATAAATTATTTTTATTATTTATATTTCAAATTCTGATATTGGCTGGAATGATAACATTAACATTATTAGGTTATAATAATGAATATAATAGTGTTCCGGTCCAAAATATTCCGGAAACAATTGCATCATATAGAACTTCAAGTATCTTTTTTATGTGCTGATATGTTGTTATATACATATTTATAACAAGAACAAGTTTGAAAATATTAAACCCATTTTTAAAAAACATATCAATATTTTCAATAATTCCAGTTTTTTCAATTATTTCATTAATATATATTGGCTTTAAAAATAATTGATTTTTATTTAAAATTTGATTTAAAACACTTTTTGAACCTGACTGGGAATTAAGTAAGATTTATGCAAGAAACACATGAAGATACAAAATGATGTGTGTTTTATTTGTAATTATGTTACCAATTGTTGTTATTGTGTTTTATCAAGAATCTGATTTTGTAGTTACATATCCTGAAAATGGTATTGGTGACCAAATAATTTATAACAATTTATGATTTTGCTCACTTCAATATTTTACAATTCAAACAAATTTATTATGTGTACTATATGTTTTATTATTTATAATAAAACCAGATTTAAAAATATTTAAATATCATACTTTCTTAATTTCTTGTATTGTATTTATATTTATTGTTGGATTTACATATGATTTTGCATTATTTCCAATTAAGATTGCAAATGGTGAAATAAAAACATGAAATTGATATAAATATTTTGCAAATGTGTATGAACATTTAATTAATCCCGTTGCTTTTACAACTTGTGGATTATTGTTAATTTTAAAAGACAACCCAAATATTAAACATTTAAAATATAAAACAAATTTGTTTTATTCGCTTATTATTCCCACAATTTATTTAGTTTATGCAACAATTTCACCTTTTGTTTCCAACAGCTCAGTTTATGGATTTGTTACAAATTGCAATCCAAACGTATATAATGAGATAGTTTCAGGACAACAAAATATAATGTCACATGGACAATGATACTTTATATTTATAATAATCGGTTATTGATTTATATTTTTTGGATTATTATCTGGTCTTTATTTTTTAGATATTAAATTCGGACAAAAGAAGGAAAAAATGAATAATGAAAAAAGATATCATTAAGGATGTAGTAATTCCTCATAATCTAAAAATAGAAGATTATGATTATTACACAAGTGAAATTATAAAAATTAAAAAAATTATTCCTAATAAAAATGATGCAAAAGTCGTGATTGTAACTGCAATGAACCCTACACCTATTGGAGAAGGTAAAACAACAACATCAATTGGTTTAGTTGATGGTTTAAATAAAATAGGTATAAATGCAATTGGTTGTTTAAGAGAACCTTCAATGGGTCCAGTTTTTGGATTGAAAGGAACAGGGTCTGGTTCAAATAAAGCAATTTTATTACCATTTGATAAAATTAATTTACATTTTACAGGAGATTTACATGCAATAAGTAGTGCAAATAATTTAATATCTGCAGTTATAGAAAATGAGATATTTCAAAACTCTGAATTAAATATCGATCCGAATAGAATTATTTGAAAAAGATGTTTAGACGTTAATGATAGAAGTTTAAGAGACACAATTTTAAAAATCCATGATGATATTAAAATCAATACTTCTTTTAATATTACTGCTGCTAGTGATATGATGAGTTTATTGTGTCTTTCAAAATCCAAAGAAGATTTTTTAGAAAAATTGGAATCAACAATAGTTGCCTATAACAAAGACAGTAAACCAATAACAATTAAAGATTTAGAAATTTCAACTGCAATTTTAACAATTATGGAACATGCATTTTACCCTAATTTGGTAAGAACTCTTGAAGATAATCCTATAATTGTTCATGGCGGACCATTTGCAAATATTTCTAATGGTTGTAGTAGTATAATGTCGATTAAGCTTGGAATGAAATTAGGTGATATTGTAGTAACTGAAGCTGGATTTGGCAGTGATTTAGGGTTAGAAAAATTTATGGACATTACTTCAGTTGAAGGAGAATGAACACCAAATCTGATTGTTTTAGTAATTTCATTAAAATCTATTTTATACAATGGAAACGGTGATGATGAGAATGCCTTGAATTTAGGATTTGAAAATGTTAAACATCATATTGAACATGCTAAAAAATATGGTGTTAATTTAGTTATTGCAATTAATCATAGATCTGAGGACAATCCAGATTTACTGAATAAATTGTTTTACCTTCTAGATAATGAAAATGTTTCATATGCATTAAGTGACTCATGATCTTTAGGCAGTGAAGGAGCAATTGATTTAGCTAGTTTAGTAATTAATGAAATAGATAAACCAATTAATTACAAAACTTTATATAAAAAGAATGATAATTTAGAAGATAAAATTAATTTAATAGCTAAAAATGCATATGGATCATTAGGTGTTAAATTTAGTGAATTAGCACAAAAACAACTTGATGAATATAAGGAATTTAGTGATTATTATGTTTGTATTGCAAAGAATCCATATTCATTAACATGTGATCAAAAAATATTGGGCAGACCTAAAAATTTTTATACAACAGTTGAAAGTATTGATATCAATCATGCAGCAAAATTAATAATTCCAATAACATCAGTAGTTTATCGTATGCCGGGATTGCCAAAAAAGCCTGCTGCAAAGAATTTTGTATTAAAATAATAATATAAATATATTTTATTTATTATTATGGGGGTGTCACGGGTTCGACAGGATATATAAGCAATTAAATGCAGTGGGGTCTGCCCCTTACAGCTCGAGGTCTAATAAATGCAGACAAAAATGAAAACAACAATGTTGAAGTTAATGCTTTTGAAGCAAGTTTATTCAACAAACAACAATTAGTCTCTTTAGCTTACTAATTTTTGTTAATAATTTTTAGCTAAATATTTTTCTAGTTTTTTAGAATAAAAAATTAAAAATTCTTGTCTAAAATAATAGTTTTTGTTGCTTTTTATAATTTTAGAAGAATTTAAAGGATAAAAAAGTAAATAAACTGTAGATTTTAATTGTGAGTATATTTTGGAAAGGGGTTCAACTCCCCTCATCTCCACCATTTTTAAATTAAGGAAACCCATTTAGGT
>JAHLFM010000007.1 GCA_018883815.1 Candidatus Ureaplasma intestinipullorum | reverse complement strand
ATTTTATATTCCTTATTTTTTATAAAATTTCTATAATTAATTGTATCTAATTTAATATAAGAATAAACGCTAAGTCCAGTTAATTTTTCAACTCTATTTTTAAGATTTCCTCAATAAGATATAAAGGTGCTACTTTCAGTTCATCCAAGAGATAATTCTTGTTCATATAACTCTAACGGATTTACATCATGTTGAATTTTTTAATAATAATTGCTGTTTGGTAAGGTCTATGTCAATTCCCCATTTTTGCCTCTTTTCTGGGAAAATTATCTCAAACTCTCTAGCCTATAGCAATAACCCTCGTAGTTCTCAATATTAATATTAAAAACAATCAATATAGATATTATATCAAAAATAATATTAATTAAATTATATTTAATTAATATTATAACTATGCTATAATAATTATAGATATATAGAATTAATTTGTTACACAATTCTTTATATCTTTAATAATTAATAAAAAGTATAAAGAATTGTACGATGTTTGTATAATTCTTTTCTTCTTTCTAATCTTGTAATTTTAAGGAGAAAACAATTATATAAAGCTGAGATAACTAATTCTAAGCTCAGCAATTTATAAAAAATAAATCTTAGATTGGTTTACAAGTTATGTTTATTTTATTTGGAGTTTAATAATGCTTCAAAATTTAAATAAAAAACATAACACTTGCAGAATTGAAGTGTCATGTTATGATCTAGTGTTGTAATATGGCATTAAAAAAATTAATATTACAATGAACCAAATCATTTTAATATTAATACTTCTTATACTTCTTATATTAATTATAATATAAGAATGTAATTTTTGCAAGTGTTGTGTTTCCTAGTTCTTAATTGAGCTAGGTTTTTTTATTGTCATAAATAAAAAATTAATACATGAATAAATTTGAATTTATCCTTGTATTAATTATTATTCTTATCTATATATTAAGTATAACATAGGAATTTAATTCTAGCAAGTGTTATGTTTACTAATTCTAAAATTTTTTATTCCTATTATCATTATATAATAAATTTGTATATTAAAATCTTTTTATTGTTTAAATCACAATCTTTTTAGACAACCTAAAATTTGTTAAAATTCAATATGAAGTAAACAAAAAACCCTATCAAAAATTGACAGGGCTTGTCCACTTCAAAAACCACACTTTTGAAAGGACTTATATGTATTTTAAGAATAAATTTTATTTTTTAAACCTAAATCATACAAAAAAGTTTAAAAATTACTCTAAAAATATCAATTTCAAAAAATTTTAACAATTTATAACGACTATATTAAATTTTTGGGAGTGTTTCTCCCCAACTTTAGAACACTCCAGAGTTTTATAATAAATTATTAAAATTGATATAAAAAAGCAATTAATATGACTATATCAATAACACTTAATTTTATTGTAAATTGAAATATTCTAATAAAAGTTTATAATGAATTAAATAGTGGAAATTTGTCTATAAAGCTCTATAAAAAATAGATATAATAGATAAATATATAAATTATGTCAATAGATAAGAAAAATATTCGTAATTTTAGTATTATTGCTCATATTGATCACGGAAAATCAACATTAAGTGATCGTATTATTGAATTGACTGATACTTTAACTAAGAGAGAAATGAAAAATCAAATTTTGGATTCAATGGATATTGAAAGAGAAAGAGGCATTACTATCAAGTTAAATGCAGTTCAATTAAAATATAATGCAAAAGACGGACAAGAATACTATTTTCATTTGATTGATACTCCTGGCCATGTAGATTTTACTTATGAAGTAAGTAGAAGTTTAGCTGCATGTGAGGGAGCAATTTTAGTTGTTGATGCCGCTCAAGGAATTGAAGCTCAAACATTATCTAATGTTTATTTAGCATTAGAAAACAATTTAGAAATTATTCCAGTTATTAATAAAATTGATTTACCAAGTGCAGATGTTGATGCTGTTAAAAAACAAATTGAGGATGTTATTGGTTTAGATACTACGAACATTCCTATGATATCTGCAAAAACTGGTTTAAATGTTGAAGATGTTTTAGACGCTATTGTTGATATTATTCCAAGTCCAATTGGAGACGATAATAAAAATTTACAAGCATTAATTTTTGATTCATACTATGATTCATATAAAGGTGTTATTTGTTTAATAAGAGTTAAAAATGGTGTTATTAAACCTGGTGATAATATTAAAATGATGGCTACAAATAAAGAATTTATTGTAACTGAAGTTGGGGTCAGAACTCCTAAAAATATTAATAAAAATGAATTAGTAGCTGGAGAGGTAGGTTGAATTGCTGCAAGTATTAAAACAGCAAGAGATGTTCATGTTGGTGACACAATTACGCATGTGAAAAATCCATGTGATGAACCTTTGCCTGGATATAAAACAATTCAACCAATGGTGTATTGTGGTCTTTATCCAATTGATACTGCAAAATTTGAAGAATTAAAAGAAGCTATGTTTAAGATATGTTTAAGTGATTCATCTTTAACATATGAATATGAAACTTCACAAGCCCTTGGTTTTGGAATTAGATGTGGATTTTTAGGTTTATTACATATGGATGTAATAAGGGAGAGAATAAGTAGAGAATTCAATATTGATTTGATAATGACATCTCCTTCTGTTCAATATCATGTTTATAAAACTAATAATGATTTAGTAATTATTGACAATCCAAGTAAATTAATGGATAAAAATGAAATAAAAGAAATTCAAGAACCTTATGTTAAATTAGAAATAATTACTCCAGATACATACGTAGGATCTGTAATGGAGTTATGTCAAGAGTATCGTGGTAATTATTCGGATTTAATATATATTGATAATATAAGAAGAAAATTAGTTTACGAATTACCATTAGCTGAGATTATGTATTCTTTTTTTGATAGATTAAAATCAATAACAAAAGGATATGCCACAATGGATTATGAACCAATTGGTTATCGTAAAGAAAAATTAGTAAAAGTAGATATGCTTTTAAATGGACAAAAAGTTGATGCATTAAGTTTTATTACTCATCAAGATTTTGCATATCAAAAATCAAAAATAATTGTTGAAAAATTAAAGGAATTGATTCCTAAACATCAATTTGAAATTCCAGTACAAGCTGCAATTGGATCTAAAATAATTGCACGTGAAACAATTAAATCATATCGTAAAAATGTTTTAGCTAAGTGTTATGGTGGAGATGTTTCAAGAAAGAAAAAATTATTAGAACAACAAAAAGAAGGAAAGAAAAAATTAAAAGCAATTGGTAAAGTTTCTGTTCCGCAAGATGTTTTTGTAAAAGTATTAAAATTTGAAGATTAGGTGATTTTATGCCATTTATAAAAAAGATAAATGAGGATTTTTTTCTAGAAGATAATCAAATAATATTATCTAAAAACTATTTAGAAAAAAATAGAAATAGATTTAAAAAAATTACAGGTAGTCGTTTTAGTAGTGTTGTTGGTTTTAATGAATATACAACGCCTTTTAAGACTTGATGTATAATGACAGGCTTATATACTGAACAAATGGATGAAATGATGTCTAAAGCTGGGACAATTAT
>JAHLFM010000045.1 GCA_018883815.1 Candidatus Ureaplasma intestinipullorum | reverse complement strand
ATTTTGATCCATCTAAGGATAAGATTTATTTATGTGGATTAGATACAGATGTATGTATTTTAGCAACATGTTTAGATTTATTTATTAATAATTATGATATTTATTTATTGTCTAAATTATGTGGAAGTGATAGAGGAAAGGCATATCACAAAGCCGGATTAAAATCAATTAGTCATATTATTACAAATAAAAAATTGATTTAAAAGATAAATTGTTTATATTTGAACATAAAAAAACAACTACGATTGTAGTTGTTTGAACTATTAACAAAATAGATTAATTTTAAAATGGCGCGCCTAAAGAGATTCGAACTCCCGACCGTACGCTTAGAAGGCGTATGCTCTATCCTACTGAGCTATAGGCGCATATAATACATTATATTACAAATTATATTTATTGTAATGTAATGTATAAAATTTTTTAATTATTTATTAATTACTTTGTAGCATCTATTACAAATTTCATCATCATGCATTGATGAATCATTGTAGTAATTTCAACAACGTTCACATTTTTTAAATTCAGTTTGTTTAATCTGTATATCACTAATATCATTATCAATAATTGCATCAGCAACATTTAATCATTTTTTTAATTGATCAAGTCTAAAATGAGTTGGATTATTATTTACAAATACCATTGCTTCATTTGATTTTTTAATAGTTTTATTTTCTCTTGCTTCTTCAATTTTTCTATATACTTCATTTTTAAATTTAAAAAATTTATCAAACTCTTCCATATTGATATTTTCTACAAATGGTGTTAATTGAATTCAATCTTCTAAATGAATAGAATCAAATTTTTTAAAGTTAGTATAACTGTAAACTTCTTCAGCAGTGTGTGGGATTATTGGTGCTAGGGCAATTAAAATATTTTTTAAAATATAATAAATTACAGTCTGAATTTGTTTTCTTCTAAAATTTTCTAAATTATCGCAATACATTGAATCTTTAATTATGTCAAAGTATCAACTTGAAATTTCTAGTGTAAATTCATTAATTGCCTTAACAATATTACTAAAGTTATATTCATTGTATCAATTATTGATATTAACTAATAAATGATGTAATTTTGTTAGCACATATTTATCTTCTATTTCTAATTCGTTACATAAATCATTGCTTGGTTCAAAATTTTCTAACATTGATAATGAATATTTAAAAATAGTATTTCTTATTCTCCGGTAAATTTCACTTACTTGGTTTATAATAACTTCTCCAAATCTTTGATCTTCTCAATATTCACATGAAGCAACAAATAATCTAAAAACATCTGCACCATATTTATTAAACACATCTAACGGATTGATAACATTACCAATGGATTTTGACATTTTAAATCCATTTTGATCTAGTGTATATCCGTGTTGTAATAATTCTTTATATGGGGCATGGTTATTATAAATTACACCAGTAATTAATGATGAATTAAATCAACCTCTATATTGATCGCTTCCTTCAAAATAAAGATCAGCTGGATAATTAAATCCTCATAATTTAAACATCATATGTGTTGCACCACTATCAAATCATACATCCATAATATCTTTTTCTTTGTAATATTTTTTTGAATTTTGATATTTTGGTGTTAAGAATTTTTCAACTGGTCATTCAAATCAGACATTGGTACCATTTTTATCAAGAATATTAATGATATTTTCTATTAATTCAACGTCATAAATTGGTTGTTCATTTTCATCAAAAATCATAGGAATAGGAACACCTCATGTTCTTTGACGACTTATACATCATTCTACTCTTTTTGAAATCATGTCAATCATTCTATTTATTGCTTTTGGATTTTTAGATTTAACATCATTGTTTAAAGAGTCAATAATTTTTTGTTGAATTGGTTTTAAGTCAACAAACCATTGACTAGTTGCTCTTCTAATTATTGGTTTTTTTGTTCTTCAATCATGAGCATCACTATGTTTTATTTTTTGGTGGAATAATAATAAATTTTTATTTTTTAGTTGCTCAATTACATAATTGTTAGCATCTAAATAAAAGACACCATTTAGTTCATCTATTTCAACATCTGATGTGTATTTACCAAATTTATCAATTGGAGCATATGGAGAAATATTATATTTTTTACATGCTAAATAGTCATCTGAACCCAATCCCGGAGCATTATGAACAAGACCAGTTCCATCATCAAGACTAACATAGTCAGCTAAAATGATAGGAAATAATTTATTTGATAATGGATGATAATATTTCAAATTTTCTAACTCTACTCCATTGTGTTTAGAAATAATTTGAAAATCATCCATTTTAGCATTAATTTTATTTGCAAAATTTTCTAATAATTCCTCTGCTACTACAAAATTTTTATCTTGATACTTTATAACAACATATTTTGCATTTGGTTTAATTGCAATTGCAAGATTACATGGAATTGTTCAAGGAGTTGTAGTTCAAATTACAAAATATGTATTTTTTGGAAGAAAACTATTTTCTTCTGCTAAAAATGAAATTAATACACTATCACTTTCAACTTCTGCGTATTCAATTTCAGCTTCCGCTAGTGCTGATTGTGAGCTTCAAGATCAAAAAACAGGTTTTAAATCTCTAATAATTAAATTTTGTTTTACCATTTCTAAGAATAATTTTAATTGTTGAATTTCAAAATCATGACTTAGTGTGTAATAAGTTTTTTGAAAATCAGTAAGCAAACCAATTCTTTTAAATTGTTCAGTTTGAATTGAAATTTGTTCTAATGCATATTCTTTACATTTATTTCTAAAATCTACAACAGACATTTCTTTTGCATTTTTATCTTTTTTTAGCATTGCTATTTCAATTGGCAATCCATGTGCATCTCAACCAGGAATAAATGGTGACAAAAAGCCACTAAAGTTTTTATATCTTACAATAATATCTTTTAAAGTTTTGTTTAATGCATGTCCAACATGAATATTTCCATTTGCATATGGAGGACCATCATGCAAAAAGAACAATGGTTTATTTTTATTTTTTTCAAGCAATTTTTGATAAATTTTATTTTCAATTCATTCAGCTTGAATCTTTGGCTCCTTAATATTCAAATTAGCCTTCATATCAAATGTAGTTTTAGGAATAAACAAAGTATCTTTAT
>JAHLFM010000044.1 GCA_018883815.1 Candidatus Ureaplasma intestinipullorum | reverse complement strand
ATCTTAATAATTATTTTTTCAATAGTGAAATTTATAAAATTATTTCAATATAAAATTATACGAAATAAATATTTTATCTGAAATGGTTTTAAACTCATATATTGTCTAGAAATATAAAAATTTATTAAATCAGATTTTGAAATTTTTATTTTTTTTAAGATTATTTTTAATCATAAATATGAAAAAAAAGAAATATATTTACCAACAATATAATTCTTTGTATTATCGGGATTTAAAAAATCTTTTAAAGCTTCTTTAATCATAAATATATTTACATTTTATCATATGCCTCAATACCTAATAATGATAAGGCATTTTCCAAAATTATTTTTACAGCACTAACTAAAGACAATCTTTGGTTAGTTAACTCAATATTGTTTTGATCATTAATCATTACTAATCCATAATAGCTATGGAATAATTTTGCAAGAGAATACACATAATTTGCAATTTTATGTGGTTCATATGTAGTTGCAGCATTATAAATAATGTTTTGAAAATTCATTAAATTCCCAATCAACTCTTTTTCAATCTCTAAAGTTAATCTAGAAAAATTATCTTGCCCTATTTTATAACTAAAATTAGTTTTTTCTAAGATGCTAAAACATCTTGCATGAGCATATTCAATATAATAAATTGGATTATTATTATCTTGTTTCAAAGCTAAATCAACATCTAATTCTATGTGTGTAGATGCCGATGTAGAAATCATAAATCATCTTGAAACATCTTTTCCTAATGTGTTTACTAAATCTTTCAATGTTAAAGATTGACCAGATCTTTTTGACATCTTAAATTCGCTTCCATCTTTCATTAATCTTACCATTTGCATAGAAATAACTTCCATAACATCATCACTATAACCAAGTGATTTTAAAGCTATTTTCATTCTTGTAATATAGCTGTAATGATCTGCACCTCAAACATTAATTAACTTATTAGGTTTTGGGGGTCTATTTAATTTAATGTCATGGTATGCAATATCTGGCATAAAATATGTTGGTGTTTTATCAGATTTAATTAAAACTCTATCTTTGTCATCTCCAAATTTTGTTGTTTGTAATCATATAGCACCATCTTTTTCATAAACATTATTTCCTAATTTTTCAAGTGTAACTGGAATTAAATTATTTTTATGAATTTCTTGTTCGCTATAATATATGTCAATATGTACACCTAATGAAGCTAAATCATTTTTTATAATTTCTAATAAAAAATCTCTTGAAAAATTACGAATTGTTTCTCTAACATCAGAATTTGTAATTATAAAATCATTATTTATTTCAACATTCAAAAATGCATCATTAAATTTATTTTTTAATTCTTTAGCAACTTCAATAATTTCTAAACCATGATAACTATCATCTGGTAAAGTGATATTTTGACCAAAAAGTTCTTTATATCTTACCAAAACAGATGATGCTAAAATATTCATTTGATTTCCAGCATCATTTACCACATATTCTGTAATCACGTTAATTCCAATTTTTGATAATAATTTTGCTAATACATCACCAAATACCGCATTTCTAGCATGCCCGATATGTAAATAACCAGTTGGATTTGCAGAAACATATTCAACATTGTAAACTTGATCAACTTTTTCAAAAATTGGATATTTTTCTTTTTGAGAATGGATGCAATCAAAAAGTTCCTTTGTAATTACATCGTTTAAATAAAAATTTATAAAGCCTGGAGGAACCACTTCAATTTTTGAAAACATTTTTGGATTTATGTTACTAGCAATTTCTTCAGCTATTTGAATTGGAGTTTTTAATTCTCCTCATGGTTTAATTTTCTTTAACATTAAAGCAACATTGCTACTATAATCACCAAACTTTATTGACTTGGTTTTTTCAACATTGAATTTAACTTCTGGATATGACAAAATCTGTAATGATTGTTCAATTAAATCTTGAATTTTTTTGTTCATAAATGTGCACCTAATATTCTCGTCTTTGACTTTTCCCTTTTAATTCAATAATATCAAAAGATAAACAAGTAATTAAATCAATAAATTTAAACACATCTTTTTTACTTGCATCTCCTTTGCTATTAATTATATTATTTAAATATTTATTTTTTAATTCTTCAATACTGTATTGACTTATAAAATATGTTGGTTTTTTATTTTTATAACGATATTCTAAAATTAATGTCAAAACTTGAATATGATAAAAATTTTTAAATGTTTCTTGTCCTATATTATCAATTAACAAAAAATCATAATGTTTAAGAGTATCAATATATTCTTGCAAAGAATCTGATAATAAATTATTTTTAATATATATCATTGAGTGATTAACATTAATATAATTAACCGTAAATTTTTTACTAGCTAATTGATTAAAAAACGCTGACATAATGTATGATTTACCAACACCAGTTAATCCATATAAATAAATTCCATTATATTTGTTATTACTTATTTGATCAATTAATTTTTTTATAAGTATTTTTCGACTATTTTTTTCTATATTAATATCAATTAATTTACTTGAAAAACTCAATTCATATGATTCTAATGAATCATTAATGCCATAATAATCACGTTGTTTTTGGATTTCTAATTGTTTTAGATGTTTTGGACATTGAAAATAATTACATTGAATATCGCCATTTTTATTTCTAAAGATTTCAACATGTAAATGTTCTTGATTTACACATTCATTTGAATCTGATTTTTCACAGGCATTATTAATATTTATATACATTAATATGTTAGAGATATTATCAAATATCTCTTTATCTGACATTTTTAATTCTCTAACAATATTATTATCTTTATATTTTTCAATAAGCATTGATATTTTGTCTTGAACATCTTTTCTCATACTATAAACCTTTTCAAATATCATCATTTAAATCGTCATTGTTAGTTGTTCTATTTATATGATTATTTAAATGATTATCAAAAAGTGCCTTTGTTGGTCTAATGTTTGCATTTACAGAACGCAAATATTTTATTGCATTGTTTAATGAATCAATTGATAAATTATTCATAGAATAACCAATTTTTAAAATATATTTAGGAACTAATCTACCTGAGTTATGAAATAAAGAATAATCAATGATGCAATTAATAATTGAATCATGTAAAAATAATTTATTTCTTAATTCGTTCAAGGTTTTTTTCATTTCATAATCAAGATCTTGTTTTGTTATTGAAATTAGGTAGTTTTCAGAATTAGTGTTTTGATAATCATCAATAATATTCCTAAAAGCATCATTATCTGCATTTAGAGTAAAAAAATCAAATTTACGATTAATTTTAATAATTGTGTTCTTATCTCTCGATCTTATAAAAGATTCTAGTCTAGACAACTCTAAAACTAATGATGAATAACTTACTTCATAATTATTATTTAAAAAAGACATAGAATTAAAAACACAATTTGCTAATTGTTCATAAGTGAAATTATGTTTTAAAAAATAATAATTAAGTTTATCTTTAGAAATATCATCTATTATGAAATTATCATTAATCTTTTTTGATACTAAAGAATAAACATTTATGTAATCAAACTCTATATTATTTTCTTCTAATGTATCTATTAAATAAGAAATATCTTTTGAAACATTTATAAAACTTGATTTAATAGTATTATTGTTATACTTATAAACTAAACTGGTATATTCAGAATCACTAATATATTTTTTTAATAAAAGATTTAAATTGTTATTTTCTATAAATTTAAAATAATTTAAAGGTTCATTAATGTAATGAACCATTCTAGGTTTTAAAAGATTGCTATTATCTTGATAAGTTGTTATTAAAGAAACAGACTCTAATAAATAAAGAGCATCTAATAATTCTTTCATTGAAATTTTAAATTTTGAAATTATTTTATTATATGTATTTATATATATTGCTGAATTTACTTTTGAATTATATTCATTTACCAAAAAGTTATATATTTGAATAGATAAATTACCAACTATTGGTAAATATAAATCATATAGAAAATTATTATTAATGAAAGTGCCGTAATCCATATATATATCAAAATTATCAATATTGTTTTTTAAAATTGACATAATATTCATACCCCTTTCATTTTTTTTCTATACTTAAACTCATATATAGTTTATAAAAAAAATTTGGTAAAAAATTATCTTTTTTTTCACCAAATTAGTTATTCACATAAAGACAAAAATATATTGTAAAAGAAAGTAGCATTTTTTCTCTATTATTCACATATTTTTTAGTTTTCCACATATTTTTATATTAAGTTATCCACATATTAAAAAAAATATTTAATAACTTATTGAAAAAATATTTGTGTTTTTAATATATATTAATATTAATATATATTAGTTTTGTAAAGTGGAAAAAGAAAATTTTTTAAATAAATTTTTATTAACATTTTTATTATTTTTGACAATTTTTACAATAAAAAGTTCCTCTGCCATTAATTTTTGTATAATTGATAGGATTATTACATATAGGACATGGTTGGTTTTTCTTACCATGAACTTTTAGAAATTTTTGATATCCTCCAGAATGATTATTGTCAAATTTAAAAGAATGTATAGTAGTTCCATTATTCTCAATTGATTCATTTAAAATAATTTTTGAATTCTTTAAAATTTCTTTTCATTCTTCTAAATTAATTTCATTTCCTTTTCTAAAAGGAGATATATTTGATGAAAATAAAATTTCATTCGCATATATATTTCCAATTCCTGAAATTATACCTTGATCTAACAATAAAGTTTTTATAGATATATTTCTTTTGAAAATATGTTTAAATAATTCCTCAAAATTAAGATTATCATCATTAGCATCAGGTCCTAATTTTAATAATGGTTGAAAATTCAAAAATTGATCATCTTTTAAAATATGAAATGTACCAAATTTACGAGTATCATAATAACGCAAAATACCATTAGATAATTTTAATTCTGCTAATAATTGTGGGTGAGTTGGAGAAGAATTGAAAGGTTCAAAAAATAACTTACCTTCCATTCTTAAATGAATAACTCATTTTTTATTATTTGATAGATTAAAAATTATAAATTTTCCTTTTCTTGTAATATCAATAATTTTTTCGTTTATCAAAAATGTTTTAAATTCTTCAGTCGTTGAATTTTTTAATAATTTTGGATAATAAATTTCAACAAAATCAATGTTTTGATTAATTATAAATCTTTTTAAATTACTAATTACTGTTTGTACTTCTGGTAATTCTGGCATAATTCTCCTTAAAATAATTTCATTTGTTCTTGGTGATTTGGAAAATATTTATCCAAACCATTAATATGATATTTTTTAATCATAGCTTTTAATGAGTTTAAATCTGTTGTTTTAAATTTAAATTCTTCAATTGATTTTTCATTAAAAAGAGTAGAGTCAATTGTAGCAAGTTGTTTACATAAAAAAGCACTGTCTTTAGAATTTAAAAATTTATTCTTATTAACTTCTGATAAATCATCTAAATTTAGATAAATATTTTCAAGATTTTGATATTTTTCTAATAATTTAATACAAGTTTTTAAACCAATACCTTTAACACCTGGTAAATTATCAGATGAATCTCCAACTATTCCTTTAAAATCAACAATTTGTGATGGTAAAAGTCCATAATTTAAATTTGCAAAATTTGATAATGTGTGGACAACAATATCTGAAATTCCTGTTTTTAATAAATTAACATTAACATATTCATTCACCAATTGAAGCATATCTTTATCAGAACTATAAATATCAACAGTTATTTTATTATCAGACATTAATTTAGAAAAAGATCCAATTAAATCATCAGCCTCTATTCCTTCTTGACTCATTACATTTAATCCTAAATATTCCATCGCTTCTTTAATTAAAGGAATTTGAGTAACTAATGAATCAGGCATTTTTTTTCTACCACTCTTATATTCTTTGTAAACTTCATGACGCAACGTTTTTTTGCCATAATCAAATGCTACTAAACAATAAGAATAATTATTCTTTAATAATCTAAAAATTGTATCAATCATTAATTTAAGGGCATTAACAGGTTGTTGATTATGTTCAATGCTGTACTCAGCCAATGAATAAGTTGCATAAAACATTCTGTATACTAATGAATTTCCATCTATAACAATCGCTCTTTTCATATTTACCTCTTAATTGTTTTTATAACTTCAGTTATAATCAATATTTCTTTGCTTTTCTTGACATTTAAAATAGCATACTGATTATTCATTAATTCATTATAAATTTGATCAATATCTTCAAAAACATATAATTCATTTTCCTTAAAATTTTCTAAAATAATTATTTTTAAAAAATTTCTATCATTCTTAGAAATGTTTTTATATATATTTTTAATTTCTACAAAAATATAATAATTTTTAGAATTTGATATTGATTGGATTGAATTTATTTTAAATTCATTTTGAAAACTTTCTAATAATATTTCATATTTAGATTTATAAAAACTTATTCCTAAAACTTCATTTTCAAATTTAGAATATTCATCATAATTTTCTGTAATGTTATAATCAAGATTCAAATCAAATAAAAATTCATATTTATCATTAAGTAAATTTATTTTTTTATCACACAAAACATCTAAATTTTTTAATAAGAAATTTCTTTTTAACAATAACTCATCAAAAGCTCCAACTTTTATTAATGATTCAATTTTTTTCTTACTAATACCATTGTTATTAAGAATGGAAATAGTTACTAATGCATCTGTAAATTTCTTTTCAGGCATTTTGTCTCTAATTGCTATTATTTTTTTTGCTAACTCAATACCTAAACCATCGATCGAAACCAGAGAAAAAATAATTTGATTTTTGTAAATAACAAAACTTAAAGAAGATTTATTAATATTTGGCGGGCAAACATTAATATTAAATCTTTTAGCTTCTTGAACATAACCGACTAGTTTATCCTTACTATTATCTCCATATGTCATTAATACTGAAATTGTTTCTAATGGATAATGATATTTTAAGTATCCCATTCAATAACTTAACATTGCATATGAAATAGAATGAGAATGATTAAAACCATAATTACCAAATTCTTTTATATATTCAAACATTTCATTGGCTTGTTGCATTGAATAATGATTTTGAATTGATCCATTTATAAAATCTTTTTTTAATTCTAATATTACATCATCTTTTTTCTTACTGATAGCTCTTCTAAAATTGTCTGATTTTGAACCACTAAAATTAGCCATTGTTTTAACAACTTCAATAATTTGTTCTTGATAAATAAATGCACCAAATGTTGGTGATAAAATATTTTCAATTTCACTATTAATATATTTTGGCTGTTCATTTTTTAATTTTCTATTAAAAAAGATATCAATATTTCCTAAAGCACCAGGTCTGTACATTGCTGAAACTAATGATAAATCTTCAACAGATGTCGGCTTCATTCTTTTTAATATTCTTTTCATTCCAGGAGATTCAAACTGAAAAATTCCATCGGTTTGCGCCAATGAAAACATTTCAAAAATCTTTTTATCCTCTAAATCGATATCTAATAGGTCAATTTTTTTATTATGTAAATGTTCTATCATTTTTAAAACATAATATATAACTGTTAGGTTTTTTAAACCTAATAAGTCCATTTTTATAAGTCCAAGTTCTTCTAAATATTCCATAGAATATTGTGTAACGACTTTATTATCAAACGTTTTTTGTAAAGGAATAACATTTGTCAATATAGAATTTGATAAAACAATTCCTGCTGCATGAACACTAATTTGTCTAGGAATGTTGATAATTTTATTAGCAATTGTAAATAAAAAATCATTTTGCAAATATTCATCATGTAATACTTTATTGTTTTCAACTGCCATTAAAATATCTTCATCATAATTAGAAGAAATATTTTTTGTAATTTTATCTACAATTTTTAAATCTATATCAAATACTCTAGATACATCTCTAATTGCTTGTTTAGCTTTAATATGTGAAAAAGTAATTATATTACAAACATGATCGTTGCCATATTTCTTGTATAAATAATTAACAATTTCATCTCTTCTAATATCCATAATATCAGTATCAATATCAGGCATACTAGTTCTTTCATAATTTAAAAAACGTTCAAATAATAAATTATATTTTAATGGATCAATTTCTGTAATATTCAAACAAAATGATACTAATGAACCAGCGGCGGATCCTCTTCCAGGTCCAATAATAATATCATTATTCTTAGCTCAATGGACGAAATCAAAAACTATTAGAAAATAATCATTAAATCCTTTGCTATCAATAATATCTAATTCATAATTTAAACGATCATAATAAATATTTTTTTGTAATAGCAAATTCTTTTTTTGAAGATATTTATTTAAATTTAAATAACAAAGTTTTTGAAGATAATCTTTTGATGATAAATTGAAACTATGTTGATATTTTAAA
>JAHLFM010000043.1 GCA_018883815.1 Candidatus Ureaplasma intestinipullorum | reverse complement strand
TTTTTAGCAATTTGTTCAAATAATTGTGATTCTTTACTATTTGAAAAACATTTTTTTCAATTTCAAAAGCGGATAAATGGAGAGTTATTAATATTTAAAAAACCAAAACTAAATATATAATCATATTTGTTTGAATCAATATGATTTAATATCTTGTTTGGTATTTTTTTCAATTTATTAGAAGTTAAAAACACAGGTTGTACATCAATTACAAATAATACTTTCATTATTTTACTCTTTTTAAAGTTGATCAATCTTTTTTAAAACGATTAGTTTTTGTCTCTATCTCCCCATTCAACTCAACTAAATCTGCACTTACATGAACTGAATTAGTTAAAAAGTATCCACCAATTCCAAAATAATCAATTGGTGTATTGTTTTTTGCAAATGTTTCAATATCTTTATAATTAATTCCACTACTAACAATAATTTTTAAGTTTTTATAACCATTATTGTCTAATCATTCTCTAACACTTTTTACTAAATTATGATTTACACCATATTCCATAATTCCTTTTTGTTCTAATGAAAAATCAATATTATTTTTACTAGTATCGATTCTAACTCCAATAACATCATTTAATTGACTCTTAATCGATTCTAATTCACTTATCACATTATTATGGTAATCAATTAAGGCATATGGTTTTTGTAAATGTACTCTATTATATTCTTTAATTACTTGTTTTAAATCACCCTTAAATTGTTGAATTAAAGCATGCGGGATTGTTCCAATTACTTTTACTTCTTTATCTTCTTTAAAAAATTCAACTTGAGCATTTGTAACAAATAATTTTACCCCTAAAAGATGTGCAGGATAAGCATCATATGGTTGTTGGAAATAAGAATCATTTCGATCAGCCATAAATATAATATCTTGGTTAGAATTAATTTTTTGTTTAATTTTATAAACATTTGTTGCAATTGAAGAGCGTCTTGCCAAAATTCCATCAATAATATTTTCTAGTTGTCCAAAATACTTATATTCACCTTTAATAACTAATAAGGGAGAATTTGAACTAATTATATTTCCATCCTTTTGGGCTAAAACTTCAAGTTTTGAAAAATTTTTACCTAAAACAAATTTTAACAATTGAATAGTCTCATCAATTCCACAAACAACAATATCTTCATTAGAAAAATGAATAAATTGCATTGAAACTACATTATTAGTGTTCTTAACAATATCAATTGTTTTTAAAAAATAATTAGTTGAATAATAATTATTTTTTAATCTATTATCAAAATTAAACTTATATTTCATTATCTGATTCCTTATTATTTTCAATGATCATTGAATTAATTGGAAATGCTTCCTTATAAGTAAAACCTGTAATTGTAATTGAGAAAACAAAATTAAACATTGTAAAAATAAATGTTAATCACAAAATAGCAGATAATTGAGCATTAGAATTAAAAATATTTTTTAATTGGTATTTTGGATATTCCAATTTTAAATAATGGACTAAAATTGGTAATGCAATTAAATTAATTGACAGCATTATTATTGATATATAAAATGTTCATCTTGAAACAACATTCTTATTTTCAATATATACCAATGATATTAAATACAATATGATAAAAATAATTGCTAAAATATCCAAAATAATAAAAGCATCGTTAATTATTTTTACAGTATGATTATTTTCAATTACACTTGCAATTAAAACAATAACAATTGACAAAGAAAAAGCTAAATATAGAAATAATCATCATATTTCATATTTAGCAATTTTTTTAATTAATGATAAATTATCTTTATTAGACATATTATAATTTTATAATATTTTTTAACTATATATAAAACAATATACTAAACCAATCATAATCGCAAAAAACATAACCCCAAATGCAATTCAATTTGAATTATATAGAACTCTATACTTATGCAAACTTATTGGTAAATTATGCATTGATAAATAATATCAATATGAATTATTTATCAATAAATAAATAATAGAAATTCCAAACATTATTCAAATTACAATAATTAATCCATTTATTGAATTTGGATTATTTACAATATTTTCAATGCTACCAATTCCTACATATACAAATAAACATAAGACATATGAAACTGCAAATGCACTAAATAAATGAATAATGAGGTTTTTGATTCCTCCTTCTTTTTTTAATACAACAATTGTAGAAACACAAGGTGTGTAAAATGCAAACATGAAAATATATGAAATTAGTGTTGCAACCGGAAGTGAGATTCTTGAATCTGCACCAAACAAAGATGAATAAAATGTTGAATCACCAGTATTAAATGTTGTTTCTAAAACACTTGCAGCAATTTCTTTTGCAGGAGCAGCTGCTATTAGTGAAGAAGCAAAACGATAATCTTCCCCTAAGCCAATAGGATACAAAATATATTGAAATACTAATGATAAATATTGTAAAAATGTAGCATTTTTATAATTTATATTTTCAGCATTAGGATCTAATACCAATCCACTAACAGGAGAAATATAATTTAATAAAAATATAATTAAGTTAACAATGAAAACAATTGTTAAAACTCTTTTTAAGAAATCTCATGATTCAAACATAATTTTCTTAAATGTCGTAGTCAATGATGGTCAACGTCACTTTGAAATTTCAGTTAATAAGAATGTTTTATTTTCTCTAAATAAAGTTCTTGAAAAAACTAAGCCCATAAATAGTGCAACAATACAACTTATAAATGTAAATGCAATACCAAATAACCAAATATACCCTTGACCTGTAAATATTTGTTCTGCAATTCACATAAACACAATTAAACGTGCACTACATGAAATAAATGGAGAAATTAAAATTAAAATAGTTCTTTCTTTTAATGAATGTGAATTTCTTGCCATCATAACTGATGGAATATTACAGCCTGTTCCGGCAATTAATGTAATTATACTTCTTCCACTAATTCCGAACTTAGATAATAAATTATCAAACAACAATGAAACTCTAGCAAGATAACCAGTTTGCTCAATAACATATATTAATCCAAACATAATTATGATATATGGTAAAAATCCAATAACTGTAAATATTCCGTTGAGCAACCCATCTGATACAAACATTTGTAGTCATTGATCAGTATTTGTGGCTGACGGCATTGCATTAGAAATTATTTCTTGTAATTTTTCAAATCCTGAAGATAATTGATTTGCAATATAACCACCAGCGTATTCACCAAATGTTATGTAATATATTGCAAAAATAATAACTAAAAAGAATAATGTTCCAAATATTGGATTTAATAATCATCTGTCAAAATTTTTCTTACTTTGTTTCTTTTTTAATTGAGAATTAGAATTATTTATTTTTTGAAAACTGAAATTAAAAATATTATCTATATATTTATTTCTTGTTTCTTTAATTCTAATCCCTATTTCATTTAAGGTCAATTTGGATTTACTAATAATATTATCTAATTCATTTTTTATACCTAATTGTGTAAAAGCATTATGGATATAATAATTTCCTTGAAGATATTGAATTGATAAAAATCTCTTGTTAGCATTTTTAAAGTTCGGAGTGGTTGCAACAAACGAACTAATTATTTCCTCAATTTCATCATCATATCTTAAATTAAATAAATTATTATTTTTTTTGTTTTGAACAACACTATTAATACTTTGTTTTACACCTTGATTTTTACGTGCTGAAACTAAATGAATTGGAACACCTAATTTTCTTGACAACTTAAAAGGTTGAATAATATAATCTTTTAATTCATCAACCATATTAATTACAATATCATTAAGGATTCCAGCTTCTAACAATTGGATTGTTAAAAACATATCACGTTTAAAAGATTGTGCGCCAATAATATTTATACATCCAATATAATTACTATCTAAAATAGTTTTAATTACTATTTCCTCATCATTAGTTGTTGGATTTAATGAGTATACACCAGGTAAGTCGATAATATTAATACTTGAATCATTTCTTAAACGACCATTTTTACTTGAAACAGTAATTCTATCAATATTTCCAACAGGCGAATTTTGTCAAGTAATTTTATTAAAATAAGTAGACTTTCCAACATTTGGAGTCCCTAGTAATAAATAATTTTCTAAAATTGGTTTTTTAAAAAAATTTAAAATTGAAAATTTGTTTGAAGGTCTTTCACAACAATTATTTGAAAATAATGAATGACAATTACTCATTATAATTTTCTTTCTTCACAACAATATTTTTAGCATCTTTAACTCTTATGCCATATCTAATATTGTTGATTTCAAATACAATAATATTTTTTGTGCATTCTTCTTGAATAATTTTAATAATTGAACCTTTATATATTCCTATTACATCTAATTTTGAAATAATTTTTTCTGGCAAATCCATTGATAAAATTCGTACATTTCCATCAATTGTTTTATCAGATAATAATAAAGACATATTTTTCTTTCTTCTCTAATAACTATTAGAATCTAAGATTTTTTCTATATTTTCCTTTGATTTTTCATCAAGGATAGAATTAATAACTTCTAGAGCAAATTGTGGTAGTTGTCAATACCCCTTTACAGAAATTAAATTGTTATGTATCACAATTTCCTCTAGGATACCTTCATCTAATTCATGGTTTTCATTATATCCAGCAATTCTATATCCATTAACTAAATTATAATGGCGAAAAATTTTTGCACTATCAAAAGTTAACATTATCTTTTTTTGTGGATCTTTTTGAAATGTTTCTAAGGTTTTTAATAACTTATCAGAGCCTAATGAATTCTTCACAGGTCAATTTTCTTTTTGAAATCTTATTAACCCATTTCCTCCGGGAATATAAAGTCCATGATATTGAGTTATGTTGACTTCATCAAAAGAATAATTACAACTAATTTTTACACCAGATTCTAGAATTACTGAATTCTTTTTTTCTATTGAAATTAAATCAACAATTATTTTAGCTTTTCTTCAAATACTAGTTGGTATAAAAATATCAGCATCTTTAATTTCATTTGATAATAAAATTGCAATTTTTTTCATAATATTAGCTGGCCCCATATTCTTTGATTTTAATTGTTAAAAAATTATATAAATTACGATAATGAGAAATAGTACTTACAGGTTTGTACTTAAATCTAATGTGTTCAGGATGTAATGATTTATAACTAACCAATTTATTTAATGGATTATCTGTTTTTTTAATTATAAATTTATAAACATTGTTAACTTTAAATATTGTATGTAAATTTAATTCACGAAAATCAGTAATATCAACATAATGACAAATATATTGTTCATTATTTTCTAAATTAGAAACTAAAATATGCTTTGAAAAAATATTAATAACCCTTGCATTAATTATTATAGGTTTAATACCTTTTTGCAAATCACTTTTTTTATTTTGAAATAACACTTTTAGCAATTCATTTTTACTCATTTTATAATTTGTGATTTTAAAAACAATATAATATTAACAATATTTAATTATATAATAAATTTATATATTTTTTTAGTAATGAGGTAAATTATGAAGTTAAATGCAATTATAGAAATTCCTAAAAATAGTAACATTAAATATGAATATAATCGTAAAGATGGGTCAATCTCTGTTGATAGAATTCTTTTTGGTTCTGAAGTATATCCACAAAACTATGGTTTTATTCCTGAAGCATTAGATTGAGATGGTGATGAATTAGATATTTTAATTTTTGCAAACCAATCTTTCCAACCAGGAATAAAAGTTCCAACAAGAATTATTGGTGCAATGGAAATGATTGATTCAGGTGAAACTGATACTAAATTAATTGGTGTAATTGACTGTGATCCAAGATTTAAAAATATAGAGTCTTTAAATGATTTAAATAAACATTACTTAGATGAAATTAAAAATTTCTTCGAAAATTACAAAAACTTACAAAACAAATCTGTAATTATAAAAGGATTTAAAGACAAAGAATGAGCAGAAAATGAATATAAAGAATGTGTTAAATTAATGGAAAAATATGGTAATTTAGCAAGTGAAGAATTTGTTGAATTAATGAAAAAACAACATCCTGAAAAATATGGAAAATAATAAAACTTCTTTTTCACAAAAAATTCTTTTTAAAAAACAAATTTTAAGGATTAAAAACAAAAAAATAAATAAATATTTTCTTTCATTATTTAGTTTAAAAGTTATAATCTTAAAGCTTGTTTTTTTTCTTATTTTATCAATATTAATATTTTCATCTTCTTTTGGAATAAGAGAATATTTTATCCAATATAATCCTGAGGGAATTGTATTAAATCCAGGAATTGCATTCTCTCAATTAAATAATGCTAACCTGACAACAGTCTATATTGTCCAAAGCATTCCTGTAGTTGTCGCATTTATAGCAATAATATTTGTTCGTAACCCTTTTATATGTTTTGGATTAATGATGTTATTTTTTGGTGGTCTTTGTAATGTTATTGATAGATCATTAGATGGAGTAATTATCAATAATCAAGATTTAAAAAATTGTGTAATTGATTATATACCAATCGGCAAAACAATGGCCAATCTTCCTGATATTTATATAATCATAGGAGCTGGAATTGCAGGATTATTATCATTTATTGAAGTTATAAAAATTATTAAAAATAATGATGAAATACAATAATATTAATTAAATATGTCTAATATCAAAATAAAAGTTGCTCAAAATACTGATTTAAGATTAGATAAATACATTGTTGAAAATACTAATTTATCAAGAAATAAAGTAAAATTTCTTTTTGACAATGGATTTATATTTTTAAATAATAAAAAAACCAATAAATTAAGTCAGTCATTAAAAATAAATGATGAAATAAATATTACAATACAAGATAATGATAAACAAAAAGAAATTGATCCAATTTCACTTGTAAAACCAATAAATTTACCTTTAGAAATTGTTTTTGAAGATGATGAAATTTTAATAATTAATAAGCCTTCAGGACTTCTAGTATATCCAACTAAACACAATGAAAATGATACATTAGCCCATCGTTTGGCAAACTATTTCATTGATAAAAATATTTTCTTAGATGCAATTGATTATAGATTTGGAATTGTCCATCGTTTAGATAAAGATACAAGCGGATTATTAATAATAGCCAAAAACCCTGATATCTTTAATATTCTTAAAGAAATGATGAAAAACAATCTTATTAAAAGAAAATATATCGCAATAGTTAATAATTGTTTTAATCCTAAAGACTTTTTATTCAAAATAAATGTTCCTATCGGTCGTGTATATGATAATGAACTAAGAATGAGAGCAAATGCAACAAAAGATTCAAAGGATGCAATTACAATTGTTAATGTAATTAAAAACATTAACAATAAATTTGCAATTGTTGAATGTGAATTAATAACAGGAAGAACCCATCAAATCAGAGTACATATGCAATATATTAATCATCCTGTTTATAATGATCCAATATATGGGATAGATAAAAAAACTACTAAATATAATCAATATCTATATTGTGCTAACATTTCTTTTTACCATCCTATTTTAAACGATTTAATAAATATATCACTAGATTATCCAAAAGAATTTCAAGATTTTATAAAGAATCAAGGAGAATAATTATGGAAAAATATTCATTGATGATTGATGTATGTACAAATGATTGTGCATTTGTGATTTTTAATAATAAAAAATGTGAAAAAATATTTTATCACACTAACAAAAACTTAATTGATGTTATGAATGACATTTTAAATGATTTAATAAAGAAGGTTAATATCAAATATAGTGATATTGACAAGATATATTTAATATATGGTCCTGGTAGTTTTACAGGTGTAAGAGCTGGATTGAATTTAGCAAAAACAATTATTAGCATTTATCCTAATATTAAATTATTTATAATTGATTCACTTTTAGCAATGAATTGTGGCAATGGTGTGGCAATTCTTGATGCAAAAGGAAATAAATCCTACATTAATATATCTATAAATAATAAAATTGTTCAACCAACAATTATGATTGATAATGATAATCTTGAAGAATATTTACAAAAATATCAAGAATTACCAATTTTTGATGCTGATAAATTAACAATCGAGGACAAAATTAATAATTTATTAAAAAATTTGAATTTATTCACAATTGTTGATGATTGATTAAGTCTTGAACCAAATTATATAAAGGAGCCAGTTTAATATGTTAAAAAAAGTCAATTCACTTAATGAAATTCAAAAAATTTGTGATTTAGAAAAAATATTATTTCCGGATAGTTTCTATAAAATTGAGCAATTAATGCAAATGTATGCTGATAAAAACTATAACTTTTATGTTTATAAAAACGAAAATAATATTGATGGCTATCTAATTGTTTTAAATTTAAAAAAAGAATTTGAAATTATCAAAATAGGGGTTAACCCCGAATGTCAAGGACAAGGGATTGGAACAAAATTAATGAATTTTTTAAAAGAAGAACATAATCCAATTTTTCTTGAAGTAAATCATCATAATATAAATGCAATTAATTTTTATAAATTTCATGGTTTTGTTGAAGTTGGTAGAAGAAAAAACTATTATCCAGATTTAGGTGATGCAATTATTCTAAAATTTGAAAATGAGGAAAATAAATAATGTTTCATATTAATTTCAATTATGATGTTGCTGTTGAAGAATTATCAAAATATGAAACAGATTTAAAGAATATTGCAAATACAGTATACACTGAATTAAATTTAAAAAATGATTTATTTTTTGATTGTAGTTTTGTAAATATTGTTGAAATCCAAAATATTAATCGTGAATATCGCAATATTGATAAACCAACAGATGTTATTTCATTTGCACTTTCTGAATATGATAATAAAATTAATTTATTAGGTGAAATTTATATTTGTTATGAAAAAATAGTTCAACAAGCACAAGAATATAATCATTCTTTTAGAAGAGAAATTGCTTTTTTATTCACCCATGGCTTACTTCACATTTTAGGATATGACCATATGAATAAAGAAGATGAAGAAATAATGTTTGGTCTACAAGATAAAATATTAGATATTGTTAATATAAAGAGGTAAAGATGAATTTCGATAAAAAAATTCTAAAATTATTAAGAAAGTTTGGATATGCAATTAAAGGTTTAAGAACATCTATTAAAGAAGAAAAAAGCCTTGTTATTCACTTAATAATTGCTTTTTTAACTTTAATAGCTGGTATGATATTACAATTAAACACAATAAGTTGGGCAATTATTATTGTTGTTATTGCAATTGTTATAAGTAGTGAATTAATAAATACAACAATTGAAAACCTAGTTGATATGGTTTCATTTAAATTTAATTTTAATGCGAAAAAAATTAAAGATGTTGCTGCAGCTTCAACATTAATATTGGCGATATGCGCAATTATTGTTGCATTTTTAATATTTATCCCAAGAATAATAGAATTTGCAAATTTTGGATATGGTTACAATGGCTGAAACTAAAAAATATCAAGGTTATATTGGTTTAATTGGGAAACCAAATGTTGGGAAATCAAGTTTAATAAATGCAATATTAGATAAAAAAGTAGTTATTGTAAATAACAAACCACAAACTACGCGTTCAAATATTAAAGTAATTTTTGAAAATGAAGAATTTGAAATTCTTTTTATTGACACGCCAGGACACCATACTCCACAAAATGAATTAGACAAACATTTAAACAATTTATATGAAACTATTCTAAAAAAAGTAGATCTTCTTTACTTATTAATTGATGGAACTAGAGGTGTCGATAAAGAAGATATAGATATTTTAGAATACTTAAAAGAATATAAAAAGGATAATGTTATTCTTGTTATTACAAAACTAGATTTAATTATTGATTGAAAAGAAAAAGAAGCTGAAATAGTTAATGTTGTTAAAAAATATATTCCCTCTATTAAAAGTGTTATTGGAGTTAGCAGTTATAAAAAAGAAAATATTGATAAGTTATTATCAATATCAAAAAATTATTTATTTTATGGTCCAATCAATAATTTTAATCTTAAATCTACATGAGATAATGATTATTTCTTAATTAAAGAAATAATTAGAGAGAAATGTTTATCTCTACTTGATCATGAAATTCCATATGGAATCGCAGTTGATATTGATTTATTAAACTATGATAATAACAAAAATTTATTTACAATTTCAGCCACATTGATTTTAGAAAAAGAAAGTCAAAAATCTATAGTAATTGGTAAAAATGGAAGTATGATTAAACAAATTGGAATAGAATCTAGAAAAGATCTTATGAATATTTATGATTCTAAAATTATGTTAAAATTGTTTGTTAAAGTTGAAAAAAATTGAAGAAATGATCCATATAAATTAAAACAATATGGATATGGAGAAAATTAATGTCTATTAATAAAATTAATGGATATTTAATTCATAGTAAAGATTTTAACTTATATGATCAAATATTAACATATATTACTGAAGATGGTTTTATAAAAACTTTTTATGCTTTAGGAGTAAAAAAAATAAATTCTAAAAATGCAAGATCGATTAAAATGGGAAATTTTGTAGAAATTGAATTTTTTAACTCATCTAAAATATCTAAAATTAAAAAAATTTGTAACATTAATGAATATGATTTTAAAAAATGTAAAAATTTAGCATTGTTAATAATGAATGCTATTATTTATTTTCAAAAATATATTGATAAAAATATCTATTATATGTATAAAGAGTTTTTAGTTTTAATTTTGCGAGAATATAATGAATATTTTTTATCCATTATAATTATCACTAAATTTACACATTATAGTTATAAATATTTTTCAAAATTTAAAACTATAAATTATTACTATTATGATAATTTAATAAATAAAAATAGTTTAAAATTAAATAAAAGTGAATTAGATTTTTTAAAAAACATATATGATGACGATATAACAATATCAAATTTATATAATTTATATCGATCAACAATTGATTTTATAAATTTATTTAAAAAAATTTATAATGCTTTTAAAAACCAAATAAATAACTGAGGTAATAAATATGAATAAAAAAATAACACAAGATACTATTGTTAATCATTTAAAAACATGAGGATTTGTTTTCCAAAATAGTGAAATATATAATGGGTTAGCCAATGCTTGAGACTATGGACCACTAGGAGTGAATTTAAAAAATAATATTAAAAAACTTTGATGAGATCATTTTGTTCAAGATACTGAAAATGTTTATGGGTTTGATTCAGGAATTTTAATGAATCAAAATGTTTGAAAGGCAAGTGGTCATCTTGCAAATTTTTCAGATCCATTAATTGATTGTAAAAATTGTCAATCAAGATTTAGAGCTGATAAACTAATTGAAAGTGCAAACATTAATGAAGATATTGTTATTAGTGAATCAACTCCAAATGATGTTGTGCAAAACATTTTAAATAAACATAATATTAAATGTCCGGTTTGTAATGAACAAAAATGAACTGATATCAGAAAATTTAATTTAATGTTCAAAACATATCAAGGTGTTATTGAAGATGAAAGTTCAGTTATTTATCTAAGACCTGAAACGGCTCAAGGTATTTTTGTTAATTTTAAAAATGTTCAAAGAACAATGAGAGCTAAATTACCATTTGGTATTGGTCAGATTGGTAAATCATTTAGAAATGAAATAACACCAGGAAATTTCATTTTTAGAACAAGAGAATTTGAACAAATGGAATTAGAAATGTTTTGTCATGAAAATGATGCAATGCAAATTTTTGAGCAATACCTTGAAAAAGTAGAAATTTTTCTAATTGAAAAATGTGGTATTAATTATAATAATTTTAAATTAAAAGAACATGATAAAGAAGAATTAAGTCATTATTCAAAAAGAACAGTTGATATAATTTATGATTTTCCACATGGATATAGTGAGTTGTGAGGCATTGCTCATAGAGGTAAATATGATTTAACAGTTCATATGGAACATTCTAAAAAGGATTTAACATATTTAGATGAAAAAAATAATGAAAAAATAATTCCAGAAATCATTGAACCTTCAGTTGGAGTTGAAAGATTATTATATGCAATATGTTGTGATTCATACCATGAAGAAATAGTTAATGATGAAACAAGAGTAGTTTTAAAATTTCCATATGACATTGCACCATATAAACTTTGTATTTTGCCATTAACAAACAAGCAAAAAGAATTTGCAAAATTAATTTATAAAGAAATTTTAAAACACAATATTTCAGCAACATATGATTCATCTGGATCAATTGGAAAAAGATATAGAAGACAAGATGCTATTGGTACACCATTTTGTATTACTGTAGATTTTGATTCAGATAAAAATAGAACTGTAAGTGTGCGTTATCGTGATTCTATGAAGCAAGAAGTAATTAAAATTGAAGAAATTATTAATTATATTAAAAATCATAAAGATGTTGAATAAATATGAATAAAACTGTCATTAATGAAATTAAGAATATCCCAATTTCTAAAATAATTTCAGAATATATTTCTATCCATAAAAAAGGTAGAAATTATTTTGCTATTTGCCCATTTCATAATGATACAAATCCATCTTTAGTTATTAATGATGAAAAAAATATTTTTAAATGTTTTACTTGTAATACAAGTGGAGATGCTATTAAATTTGTCTCACAATATTTAAATTTACCTTATTATAAAGCAGTTGGAGAAATTGCAAACAAATTTAAAATTGAATTTGATTCTAATTTTAATGATCATGTTGATGATAACTATGAAAATTATTGTTTAAATCAAGATTATCTTGATTTATGTCAAGTATATTTAAATCAACCAAAATTTGAATTTGTTAAACAATATTTAAATTCAAGAAACATAAATGATAAAGATATACAAACTTTTAAAATCGGATACAATCCTGTTTATAAAGAAAGTAGTATTTACAATATTCTTACAAATGAAAATATTTCTAATATTGGTGATAAAAAAACATATAAAAGGGATTTATTGATTGAAAATGGATTAATAACAATTAATCAAAATGGTGAGGCAATTGATTTTTTTCAAAATCGGATAATATTTGCAATTTCTGATGAAAATGATAATATTGTTGGTTTTAGTGGTCGTTCTATTAATAATGAGTCTCCCAAATATTTAAATTCCTCACAAACTAAAATTTTTAATAAAAGTGATATTTTATACAATTATAATAATTTTCTTAAAAATGATAAGCAATGAAATATCTATATTGTTGAAGGTTTTATGGATGTGATTGCATTACATAAATCTGGAATAACAAATTCTGTTGCAACTATGGGTGTAGTTTTTTCAGACAATCATATAAATTTATTAAAGAAAAACAAAAAAATAGAATCTGTGATTTTAGCTTTTGATAATGATTTAGCAGGAAAAGATGCAACCATTAAAAATGGTTTAATAATTGCTAAACATTATGAAACTTATATTGTTAATCACAATGATAATGATCAAAAGGATTTTGATGAAATATTTAATAAATACGGAAAAGAAAAAGTTAACAAGATTGCAAATAATTTAGTTCATTTTAGTATTTATTATTTAATAAATTTATTTTCAAAAATTGATAATATCACTGATTTTAATCATAAATATAATGAAGCAATTATTTTCTTAAAAAAATATGGCAAAGAAACATTGATCAATGATTACATAAATTTCTTTTTAGGATACAATAATTTTTCAAATATTGAAAATATCAAAAAAACCATTTTATCCATCTTTGAAAATAAAAATATTAAATATGAATTCTCAGGAAGAATTAAGCCAAAAATAAGTGATATCAAATCAATAGATACTAATTTATATTTTGAAAACTATAAATATACAATTGAACGTTTGATTTTAGCATGTTTAATTGATCACAAAAATCCACAAATAATTATGGATAATTATTTAATACAAATGGATAATATTTTATACAATGTTATAAATGTTTTAATTGAATTTTATACACAAAATCCTGAAATTAAACAAATTAATATAGATTCGATAAAAGCATTTAAAGAATTTGCTCAATATCATAATTTTAAAAAATCAATAATTGAAAAAATTGAAAATAAAATGTATGATAGTTATCAATTTATTAATAAATATGATTTTGATTTCAATACATTTATGATGCAAATTTATAATTCTCAAATTTATAAAATAATTATTTTTATCAATGATG
>JAHLFM010000006.1 GCA_018883815.1 Candidatus Ureaplasma intestinipullorum | reverse complement strand
TTTCAATTGCCAATCCATATTTTAATGAATCTTGTGCATTTTTTTCTAAATTATTTTCAAATTCTTCACTTGACATACCAATCATCTTCAAATATTTATCAATATTAAGTTTTTGACGTGATAATTGTTGTTCTAAAGTTTGTCTAATTCTATATTTTTCACTATCAACTAAAGATTTAGGGAAAGAAGAAAGATTAGTAATTGAAATAATAAAAGTAATGATATCTTTTGTTAATGCATCTTTGTAATTTAAATCATATTGAGATTGAATTTGTTCTTTTAAATATTTTTTAAATTCAGAAACTGTTTTAACATTAGGAATATTTTCATGACTTACAAATTTATCATCAAGTTTTGGAATTTCTTGAGTTTTAATTGCATTTAATTTTACTTCAAAAACAGTGTCTGCACCTGCTAATTCAGATGAATGATAATCTTTTGGAAAAGTAACATTAATTTTTCTTTCTTCTCCAACTTTCATTCCTATTAATTGATCTTCAAAACCTGGAATAAATTGATTTGAACCAATTTCTAAATCATAACCCTTTGATTCACCGCCTGGGAATTTTTTGCCATCTTTATATCCAGTGAAATCAATATTAGCAATATCACCACTTTCAAGTTTTGATCCTTCTTTTTTATCTTCAACTTTTTTATGGTGTTTTAGAATTCTATTAATTTCATTATCAACATCTTCATTAGAAACTTTTTTATGTTTTACTTTATCAATTTTAATTTCTTTATATTTACCTAATTCTACTTTTGGATAAATATCATAAGTAAAAGATAATTCTAATACATTAGTATCAATTTTTACAACTTTTACTGAAGGAATTTCTACTAATAACTGACTTCCATTCTTAAATTCTTTTGATTCTTCAATTTGAACTCTAGTAGGTTCAATCATTTTATCTAAACTACGTGTTAAAACATCACCCATATTTAAATGTTTTTTTGCAACATCAAATGGAACTTTTCCTTTTCTAAAACCTTTTACAGAAACATTAGCAGCCAATTTCTTTTCAGTTTCAGAAATTTGTTTCTGTCAGTCAGCATTATCAACACTAACAATAAATTCAATATATTGTTTTTCTTTTTTTAATTCTAAGATTTTCATGTTAACTCCTTACATATTTAACAATATTAATTATAATATTATTTACAATTAATTTAAATTTTCTTGTTTCTCAATATATTCAATAATTTTATAAATTATCTTTTCATCATGATTTAGCTCTGTTATATTAACATCTTCAAGATTCATAAACTTGCTTATAATATTAATTATTGCGTTAGCAAAAGAATCAACACTCTTAAATGGAAATTCTGGAAAATAATAGTTAGCACAGCATTCTAAAACATCTTTAGCAAAATTCGCAACAACCTGATCTTTTTCAATAATTTGTTCAATCTTTTTTAAAGTTAAATTATATTTTTTTAAATAATCTGATTCCCGATATGATAATGTATTTACAACAACATCATGATCAACATTTTTGTTATAAAAAACAAAATCTTTATCAATTCCTTCGCTAGCCAATGAATCTAAAATTAAAAATTTGTCTTCATTAGAAATATCTGATGATTGTAATCATAATTGAAAAATCGGAAAATATTTATCATCAATTTTGCTAGTAAATTTTTGAACAAATAACTCAAATATAAAAACATTAAATTTACCATTCACAAAAATTTGTCCAATCATTTCATCCATTGACATTTCTTTTATTTTTTTATCTATTAATGAAAATTTTAGTTCTCTTTCATAACTAAATAGCATGTCACTCATTAATTCTTCAAAATTATAAGGAATATATGGTTGATCTAGCTCTTCTTTTAATCTTTCAATTGCTAATTCATGCTTATTATTTTGTCAATCCTCAGATATTTTTTTAATTAAATTTTCATAATAATTTTTAACTTCATCAGTCTCTTCAAGTTGGTTAATTTTATTTTTTTCAAGGTTCATATTTTTCCTCTTTAGTTTTTATGAATTTAAGTAATTTTTCTTTATTCATAAGTTGCTGAAAAAAATTTTGGTCCAATTTATTAATTATATCTTTTTCAACATCTTTTATAATCTTAATAAGTTCATGTGGATAATTAAATTTAACGATATTTTTTTCGAACTCTTTAATATCCACTTCAATTCAACTATGATCAAAATTAATTCTAAAATCTAAATCAAAATCATAATATTTAATAGTTCCTTCCTCATATATAAAAGGACTTGAAATATTTATATATCCAGATAAACGTCCGCTTTCATCAATACTTACTATAAAGTTGTATCATTTATTTGGAAAAAAATACCAAAAAGAAGTTTTTGATATTTTTGAACTAAAACAACGAACCGAATTTTCTTCACTTGTTAAAACACGTGAATTTTTTAAATTAATAATCAAATATTCATCAGACATATATACAACTTGAGGATATTCTCATGTTCTATATAATCATCTTTTATACTTATAGGCATGTACCATAACATGATCATTAATATCGATTTTTTTCTTATTACTATTAATATTAATTTTCATACTTTTGATATATATTATATAATTTTTTTAACAAAAAAAATGACTATTTCTAGTCATTATTTATAACGGTAACTTATTATACCTTTTGTTAAATCATATGGACTTATTTCCACATCTACTTTATCACCAGGTAAAACACGAATAGAATTAACTTTCATTTTTCCTGATAATGAGCAATCAATAGCTAGTCCATTTTCTAAATTAACTTTAAATTTTGCTCCTGGAAAAACTTCAATAATAGTTCCAGACATTTTAATTTTATCGTTAGCCATTTAATACCCTCTAAAATTAAATTATAGAAGACGGTTGAATCATTCAACTACATATGATTCATTAACATTTTCTGGTAATTCATTACGTTCTGGTAATCTAATATATTCAGCTTGTTTTTCATCCTTATTTAATTTAATAAAATCAGCAGCTGCTCTATTAACATTATTAATAATTTCTAATCCCTTAGATTTTTCTGCAATTGTAATAACATCCCCAATGTTTAAAATAATTGAAGGAATGTTTACTTTTTTGCCATTAACTAAAACATGACCATGTGTAATTAATTGTCTTGCACTTCTACGTGTTGGAGCCAATGCAGCTCTATATAATAATGAATCTAATCTTGATTCTAAAACTTGTAATAAGTTTAAAGTAGTTGCACCATGTCTTTTCTTAGCAATAATGAAAAATCTTCTAAATTGACGGTCATTTAATCCATATAAATACATTAATTTTTGTTTTTCTTGTAATTGTTGACCATAGTTTGATAATTTAACTCTTTTAGATCCATGTTGACCTGGCGGAGTTGTTCTTTGTTTTCCTTTATTAAATTCTTTATTATTTTCTAATAAAGAAAAACCTAATCTACGTGATTTTCTATAAATACTTCCAGTATAACGCATATTTAATCCTTATTTTTAAAATATAAATATGTCACTAAATTAATTCTCAATATGGCATTGCATATTAAAGTTTTCAGTAAATCAGCGTCCCTACTAACTAAATAAAAATTATGCACTACTTTATATTGATATCAATATCGCTGAGTGACATAATTATTTTATCTTATTTTTATAAAAATATTAATTAATGTTCATCTAAAATGTATTTTGTATTTTCAATTGTAATGTTTTTAACATAATTCATTGTAGTTTTAAACCCATATTTATCCATTAAACGACTAAAATTATTCAATAACATACATGTTTCAAAAATCTGAGATTTATAAATATTGCTTTTTGACTTAAAATTATATTTTATATCTTTTAAATATGTGTTTAAGTAGCCATAATTTACATCTGAAAGCATAAAAATATTTTTATCATCAAAAATATAGTTATCTAATTTTAATAAAAGTTTTTGATAATACATAATTATATTGTCAAACTTAGATGAATAAAACAATTTTTGATGTTTCTTATTTAAATTTCCAATATCATCAATTAAATTATTTTTATGACGACGATCAAGATTTGTTAATTTTAATAAATCAGAAATATTTTTTAGCTGGGATAAATATCTATTAAGTTTTTTGTTTTTTACTGAAAAAATTAAATACAATTTATTTATTTCGTTAATAAAAGAAGTTGTTTGAAAAAAATCCTCATTTATTTGTTTTTTAAAAATTTGAAAATTACTTTTTTGACTTTTTCCTCTAGTTTTTAAATATACTTTATAAATTATCTTAATA
>JAHLFM010000042.1 GCA_018883815.1 Candidatus Ureaplasma intestinipullorum | reverse complement strand
CAGATGTGTATAAGAGACAGATATCACCAACATCAATTTCTTTAAATTTTTTAAAAGTATCTTCATCTACAACTTTTTTATTAACATAAAATTGTGCAACACCACTAAAATCTTTAATAATTCCAAAAGTTTGACGAATACCCATAACTCTTCCAGCTAATGTAATTTCACTAGTAGGATTATCATGTAATTCTTCTTTTGATTTGTGCTCAAAAGCATGATTAAATTCAGCAAGAGAATATGTTCTGTCTACAATTTCAGTTTGATATGGATTTTTATTTGCTTCTTGTAATTTTTTTAAATTTTCACGTCTAATTAATTCTTGTTCACTAAATTTTCTTTCCATAATTTTCTCCTAATTAAAATTGGTAATTTTACAAATTCATGAATACTTTATAAAAATTAGAAATATTATTAATTCTCAAGATTAAAATATAACAAATTAAGAATGTTTCTAAGATATATACTAGATTTGTATATAAGCTAGTATTTCATATGTCTATATTATATTTTATACTTATTGAATTTAAAATAATTATATTTATCATATAACCAAGTGCAACTATTAAAAAAGTATTAATAATTAATATTATTGGAATTAACAAACTAACTCATAAGTTATGGATATTAAATGTTGATAAAAAAATTAAATATTTCTTATTATTTTTATATCATCGGTATGCAATAATAGATTGAAATAAAATGTTAAATGCAAATATTCCATAACCTAAAACATAAAACAATATTTTATTGCTATTAATATAATTAATTAAATTATTTTCACTGTTAATTTGGTTTTGATTTAGTATTGTTAAGATAAAAATATTAAATATCATTAGTAGCAGGGAAATAAAGAAATAAATTAAATAAATTTTATATGATTGTTTTATTGCAACAGTGAAAATATTAAATTTATGTTTAATTAATTTATATCCTTCAAAATTTGGTTGTTCTTCATTGATTGTTAATCTATTATTAAATTTATAGTAATTAAGGTTTTCTAAATTGATTAAATTATTGATATATTTAATTTTTGCATTAAAAACTATAATTGTTTTTTTATAAATTTTAGAAATTATTTCAATAGATGACATAATTTCATTTACATTACTTTGATTTAAATTAAAATCATCTAATTTTAATAAAATATAATTTGTATTTTTTAAAATTCCAGCTATTAATATTAATTTAGATTTTTGATATTCTGTTAGTTTGGTAATTTTAAGATCTAAAAAATTTTTTCTTAAACAAAGTATTGAAAGTAATTGATCTAATTTTATCGATGATTTAGAATGAGAAAATTTTTCTACAACATTTACATATTCTTTAACTAAATAACGGTTATTAAATAATAAATTTTTGTCACAAAATGCAATATTTTTATAATAAAAATTATCGAGATTATTTTTATCTAATTTTGTAATATTGGTATTATTTATTAAAATATTACCATTAAGATAATTTTTTTTTATTTTAATTAAAAAATAAAGAGTATCAAGTTTTGCTTTATTATTTGAATATATATAATATGATAAATTTTCATGAAAACTAAGAGTTAGTCCATGAATATAGGTATCTTTAAATTTATCAATTTTGACAGATTCTAAGTACATCATATTATTAATATTTTATCATTTTAAATAGGAGTAATAATTATGGAATATGATGTTGTAGTTGTTGGTGCAGGACACGCTGGATTAGAAGCGGCTTTTGCATCTAGTCAAAAAGGTGTAAGAACATTGTTGATTACTTTAACTGAGGAAGGAATTGCACTGATGCCTTGTAATCCTTCTATTGGTGGGCCTGCAAAAGGAGTAGTAACTAGAGAAATTGATGCTTTAGGTGGTATTCAAGGAATAGCAGCAGATGAAAATCAGCTTCAAATGAAATTATTAAATTCATCAAAAGGTCCAGGAGTATGAGCTTTAAGAGCGCAAGTAGATAAAGTCAAATTTCACAAATGATTTATAGAAAAAATTAATAAACAACAAAATTTAAAATTATTAATAGATGAAGTTATTGAAATTAATGTTGAAGATAATGAAGTTAAAGGAATTACAACGTTAAAAAATGGATTCATAAAAACAAAAACAATTATCTTAACGACTGGAACATATTTAGAATCTATTACATATCGTGGTAGTGATAAAAAAGAAGAAGGTCCTAATGGTTCTATTTATGCAAAATCACTATCTAAAAACTTAGAAAATTTAGGTATTAATTTGATACGTTTAAAAACTGGAACACCACCACGTATTTTAAAAGATAGTATTGATTATAGTGTGATGCAACTCGAACCTGGAACTAATCAAAAGCTTTGTTTTAGTCACTATAATCAAACATTTTTAGATTTTGATAAACAATTACCATGTTACATTATCCACACTTCAGAAAACACACATGAAATAATTAGAGAAAACTTATCTAAATCTGCAATGTATGGTGGATTAATAAACGGTATTGGTCCAAGATATTGTCCATCAATTGAAGATAAAATTGTAAAGTTCCCAGATAAAGAAAGACATCAAATTTTTGTTGAACCCGAATCGGAATTATTAAATACTATGTATTTGGGTGGTTTTTCAACATCTATGCCAATTGATGTTCAAGAAAAAATGATTAGAAGTTTACCAGGGCTTGAAAATTGTGTTATTGAAAAATATGCATATGCAATTGAATATGATGCAATAGATCCAACGCAAATTTTTCCAAGTTTAATGTTTAAAAACATTAAGGGACTTTTTAGTGCTGGTCAAATTAATGGTACAAGCGGATATGAAGAAGCTGCTGGCCAAGGAATAGTTGCAGGAATAAATGCAGCAAATTTTGTTTTAAATAAACAACCATTAATTTTGTCTAGAACAAATTCATATATCGGTGTAATGATAGATGATATTGTTACAAAAGGTGTTACTGAACCATACCGTTTATTAACTTCTAGAGCTGAACACCGTTTATATTTAAGAAATGATAATGCTGATGAACGTTTAACTAAAATCGGTTATGATAATGGTTTAATTTCAGACGAAAGATATAATTATTTTCAAAAACAACAAGATAAAATTAAAGAAATTATAGATATATTGAGTTCAAAAACTGTTGGTCAAATTGACGAACTAAAATTTGTTGTTAAGAAAAATAATGTATCATTATTTGAATATATTAAACGGCCAGAAATTAAATTAGAAACTATTTTAAATTTATTGAATATATCAAAGGACAATCTTTTAACAGATGAATTGATTCAAAAGATTGAAATCAAAATAAAATTTGAAGGTTATATAAAATTGCAAGAAGAAAAAATTAATCAATACAACAATTATAATGATATCAAATTAGATAAAATAAATAATTACAAGGACGTTCCTAATTTATCATTAGAAGCAATTGATAAACTTAACAAAATTAAGCCTCTTACTTTATCACAAGCTGGAAGAGTTAGTGGAATAACTATTGAGGACATTATAAAGATTAAATATTATTTAGAAAGATTAGTTTAAGATGTATAAAACCATTTTTTTTAAAAAAACTATAACTAAAAAATGTTTAGTCTTAGATTATCTTCAAAATGATATACCAAAATCAACAATGTTAAAAATAATCGAACAAATGAAATTATTAGAAATATATGGAATTAAACCTGGTTATGTCAAAATTAAGAAATTCCAAAATGAAATGTTTAAGATTAGATTAAATGACGGCAATAATAATTGCAGAGTTTATTTTATATTAATTGATGGTGTTATTTATTATTTATTTGGATATAACAAGAAAACACAAAAAACAGCTGAAGGCATAAAAGTAAAAATTAATAATTTAAAAGTTGAATTGTTAAATCAAATTCAAAAACATGAAGATTATTTATTTGATTATATTGATTTGAATAAAAAGGTATTTTAGAATTATGAATAAAATTGAATTTGAGAAATATATTAAAGAATTATTACCTTGAGTTAGTAATGAATCTTTAAAATTAATTGAAAAATATAAATTATTTTTACAATCAAAAAATAAAGTTTTAAACTTAACAAGATTAGATGGTGATGAAATAATTTATGAATCTTATTTTTTAGAATCTATCCTTCCATACATTTATTTAGGTTATAATTTTGAAAATTGATCAGACTATATTTTAGACATTGGATCTGGAAGTGGGATACCAGGAGTTGTTATCAAAATTTTATTTCCAAATACTAAATTAGTTTTATTAGATTCTAATTCTAAAAAAACAAATTTTTTAAATGAATTAATTTTACATTTAAATCTAAAAGATATTTGTGTTGTTAATGCAAGAGCGGAAGAATATATTAAAGATAATCGTGAAAAATTTGATATTGTAACATCACGTGCAGTTAGTTCGTTAAATAAGATTTTAGAAATTTCTGCTCCTTTTGCAAAAGTTAATGGAAAAATTATAGAACCAAAATCATTAAATTCACAAAATGAATTAGAAGATGCACAAGGTGCAATTAAAGAATTTAATTTAAAATTAGATAAAAGTATTGATTTTTTATTTAATTTACACTCTCATGTTGTATTTTCTTTTACAAAAAAAGAGATAACAAATGAAAAATATCCAAGAATTTGATCAAAAATTTTAAAAAATCCTCTATAATTTTCTATAACCTATTATATATAAGCAAAAAAATAACATTTTTTAAAAAAAATTAAAAAAAATATTTATAGTTTTTATTTTTGTGTTATACTTGTATATGTTAAGTCAATTTGACTAAACAGTTTGTTCTTTGAAAACTTAATAGATCCGTTAATTTTTGAGAGTTTGATCCTGGCTCAGGATTAACGCTGGCGGCATGCCTAATACATGCAAATCGAACGAAGTACTTGTACTTAGTGGTGAACGGGTGAGTAACACGTATCCAATCTACCCTTTGGTTGGGGATAACTAGTCGAAAGATTAGCTAATACCGAATAACAATATTAATATCGCATGAGAAAATATTGAAAGATCCGTTTGGATCGCCTTTGGATGAGGGTGCGGCATATCAGATAGTTGGTGAGGTAACGGCCCACCAAGTCAATGACGTGTAGCTGTACTGAGAGGTAAAACAGCCACAATGGGACTGAGACACGGCCCATACTCCTACGGGAGGCAGCAGCAGGGAATCTTCCACAATGGGCGCAAGCCTGAT
>JAHLFM010000041.1 GCA_018883815.1 Candidatus Ureaplasma intestinipullorum | reverse complement strand
GTATATGTAGTTTCAAATTGTTTATATAAAAAATCTTCATCTTTAATTTTGTAACCTTCAAACAATTCTTCATAAGCTTTAGCAACTCTTTTAGGAGTTTCCAATAATCCATCACGATTTGGATCTTCGCCAATTTCTTTTAAAATTGTTAAAATTGCTTCTTCAATTTTTCTTTTATCCATTTTTAATTTTTTCCTTTCACATATGGATTTTTTAATCCTAATTTTTCTAAATCATTATTCCCATTTCTTGTTATTCCAAAATCATCACCTAAAACACTTCTTAATTTTAAATATCTTTCAATTTTTGTGTTTGGATCTTTATAACTTACATATTGATAATTTTTAGGTTAACATTTCAAATATTACGTAATTTATTATATTCTATAAATCCATTATTCTTTGCTGTTTAAATCACAATCTTTTTAGACAATCTAAAATTTATTAAAATTCAAATATTGTAAACAAAAACCCCATCAAAAATTGACAGGGCTTGTCCAGTTCAAAAACCACACTTTTGAAAGGACTTATATGTATTCTAAGAATAAATTTTATTTTTTAAACCTAAATCATATAAAAAAGTTCAAAATACAAATAAATAACAAAAATCAATAGATTCACTTATGATTTTATATAGAAGTGGATAGTCTAAAAAGATTATGCATAAACATTATAAAAATTTAATAATTTTTATTTAATATTTTATGTTATTATAATTTTGGAAGTAAGTCATAATGTAACGCAGTATTTTGTAATCGTATGTTAAGTACGACGTCATTATGCAACCTATAAAAAGCGCAAATTGCGCTTTTTTTAATTAAGGGATGGTCGTTTTAAATGATTAAAACTATTTTTATTGATGAAAGTGGATCGCTTAATGATAAAAAGATTTCATACTTTAGCATCACATTAGTTATAATTGATGAAGATAAATATAATAAGACAAAAAATAATTTTAAAAGATGTATTAGAAAAATTAGATCAAAAGAACAAATTGATAAAAACATTGAAATAAAAGCTCATTATTTAAAAACTATTGGTAAATTAGAATATTTAGAAAATGTTTTAGATTTAATTATAAATAAGCTTGAAAATAAATTTATATGTGTTTATCTTGATAATAAAAAATTAAATCCTAAGTGATTAAATGACAAAGGAAGTACATATAATTTTTTAGTAAAGTGTGCAATTGAAAGAATGATTGATATTGGATTATTATCAAACGATGATGAACTACTTTTGATTTCTGATACATATTGTATGCAGAAAAAATATATGAACACACTTCAACAATATTTAATTTCAGAATTTATTTTAAATAGAGAAATATTTTCCTCCATTTTTCATACTTATGAAGATTCTAGAAAAAATTGAGGAATTCAACTAGCAGACTATTTAGCATTTAAAAATAATCGTATAATTTGTAATCAAAAATTTTTAATTAATAAAAAATATTTCCGGTATGTTTATTAGTGGTAAAATAACTACAAATAGAATGAAGGAGAAATTTATGCCTTGTTGTAAAAAAAGTTCAACAACATCAAAATGTTCTAAAAAAACAAATACTGAAAAAAAAGAAAAATAGACTTTTAAAAAAAGTCATTTTTTTCCTATTAGTTATAGAAAACAATAATATGAGTTACAATAAAATCTTCATAAATTAAGGTATATAAATAATTATGTTTAAAAGATTATTAGAATTACAAAAAAAATCTGTTGCTACTTTTTCCAATTACCGTGTATCTGTTATTTTGGAAACAGATGTTGGTTTTTTTGAGGGTGTAAATGTTGAACCAAGTGTTTTAAATTTAGGAATTTGTGCTGAAAGAAATGCACTTTTTTCATCAATAACAAAAGGTTCAAAATTGGTTAAAAACATTTGATTACTTACAGATTCAAAAGAAAACTTTGGTACTCCTTGTGGTGCATGTCGTCAACTATTAGTTGATTATGTTAATGAGGATACTAAAGTTTTTATTTATAATTTAAATGGAGAATTTATCGAGTATAAATTTTTTGACCTTTTACCTTGTCATTGATCTAAAAAGGAACTTGAATAAAAATGAATAAATTATATAATCATTGAATAAATCACAAAAATGTAAATGATAAGTATAAAGAAATAATGAGAAATATGTCACAAGATGAAATTGACGTGTTTTTTAATGAAAAATTAATTCAAATGGGAACTGCTGGATATCGTGCAAAAATAGGTCCGGGAAATCACAATTTAAATGAATTTACATATGCTCAACTAACAATTGGATATGCAAAATATTTAATTACAAAATATAAAAATTTTCCAAATCAATTATCAATTTTAATTGTTCATGACAATAGAAAAAATGGAGATTTATACACAAGAATATGTGCTAACATTCTTAAGCAATATGGAATAAAAGTTATTTTAAATAATAATAATGAGCTATTGCCAACACCAATTGCATCATATTTAATTCCAAAGTTAGGTTGCGTAGGATGTATTAATATCACTGCATCACATAATCCAAAGGAGTATAATGGTTTCAAATGTTATGATCATACTGGTTGCCAATTACTTCCAGACGATTCAAATATGATTATTCAAAATATGCCTGATTCATATGAAATTTTAGACATTGATATTGATAGTACTGATACTGGTTTTGAATATATAAAAGAAAAACACATTGATGATTATTTTGCAGATGTAAAAAAACGTTTATTAAGATCGAATGTTTCGGAAAATAATCGTATTAAATTAGTTTATTCAGCAATGCATGGCACTGCATCGAATTATATGTCGAAGTTTTTAAATAGTATGGGATATGAATGTTATGATGTTTTAGAACAAAATTATCCTGATTCAAATTTCACAAATACACCAATTTGTAATCCTGAAGACCCTAAATCATTATTAAAAGCAATTGAATTAGCAGATTCAAAAAATATAAATATAGTTTTTGCAAGCGATCCAGATGCAGACAGACTTGCAATTGGAATTAAAAAAAATGGCGAATGAGTATTTTTAAATGGAAATCAAGCCGGAATTATTGAAACCCATTATCGTTTAATGATGTTGAATGATGATACTAGAGAAAAGATTGTTATTAGTACATATATTTCAAATAATTTAATAGATAGAATGGTTTTAAATCAAGGATATGTAATAAGAACTGCAACTGGTTTTAAATGAGTTGGAGACCAAATTAACAATTTGGATTTTAACAAGCAAGTATATGTCAATGGTTTTGAAGAAGCTATTGGAGCGTTACCTACCGATTTAAATAGAGATAAGGATTCATTTCAAACAGCATTATTAATGCTTGAAATCTTAAACTATTATTATGACAAAGGATATGATTATATTGATATTTTAGAAAATGAAATATATCCAAAATATGGTCATTGATATGGAAATACAACTTCGTTAGTAATTGATGGTTTAGACTGAAAAGAAAAAGCGGAAAAGATGCTTAATAAACTTATGGTATTTAATAAGCAATATGTTTTAGAAAGACAAGTCATTAATGTTATTTATAACGATGCAGGTTCTTGTTTAGAAATTTATTTTAAAAATGATTCATGAGTAAAGTTTAGATTATCTGGAACTGAACCTAAATTCAAGATTTACTTAAATTTATATTTAGATAATGATAGTAATGATGTTGATTATAATATTTCTAAACAATTGCAAGCTGAAGCTGAAAATATTGTTCAATACTTTAAGGAGTTTTTATTTCAATAATTATGAATAAAAATATTTATATAAATTTAAAAATGAACAAGAATAGCAAAGAGACAATTGAGTTTTTGTCAAATTTAAAAGAAATGAACAAAAAGTTTAATTATGTTATTTTTGTGAATTACTTAAATTTGATAAATGCTAAAAAGTTTTCATCTAATCAAATTTCGATTGGTGCTCAAAGTGGATATTGAATTGATAATGGTAATTATACCTCACAAATTAGTATAAAACAAATTGCTGATGAAAATATAGAATGAATAATGCTAGGGCATTCTGAAGATATAAAATATAATAATCTATCCATTAATAATATTAATAATCAAATCCAAAAAGCTATTGAAAATAATTTAAAAATTGTTCTATGTTTTGGAGATGAAGTATATGAATCAAATATTGTTAAAAGAATAAATATTTTAGTCGATAAATTATTGAAATTAAAAATCAATGAAATAGATTTATCAAACATAGTTTTAGCCTATGAACCAATATTTGCAATTGGTGGAAATTATCAAGTTAATGTTAACGAAATTATAGAAATAATTACTAATATTAAGGAATATTTCTTCTCAAATTTTGGTATTAATTTGTCAATTATTTATGGCGGAAGTGTTAATAATAAAAATTTTAATTCTTTGTACAATTCTAAAATTCTTGATGGTGTTTTAATTGGTTCATATGCTTGAAATATCGAAAATATTTGTCAGATTGAGGAAGATTATGAATAAAGAGAAAGTAGTTTTAGTAGTTTTAGATGGATTTGGAATTGGTGAAAAAGATAAAAACACAAACGCTATATATGCAGCTAAGACCCCTACATTAGATTTATTGATTAAGAAATACTCACTAGCCTATTTACATGCATCTGAGGAACCAGTTGGAATTAGAAAAAATCAATTTGGTAATTCAGAACTTGGCCATATGACATTAGGAAGTGGCAGAACAATATTTGGAGTGGGAGAAATAGCACACCATTTAATTAAAAGTAATGAGTATTTTAAACATCTTGATTCATTGCCTTGAATGAATAATATTTTAAGTAATCATAGAGTTCACATATTTGGACTTTACTCTTCAGGATGTGTTCATAGCGATAAAGAAAATATAGATGAACTTATTCGTTATTTTGAAAATAAGAATTTGGAAGTTTACTTACATTTGTTTTCAGATGGTAGAGATACAAGTAAATTTTGTTTTTATGATGATTTAAAAAAATTAACAGAATGGATATCACCAAAAACTAAAATTGCCTCAATTGCAGGTAGATATTATGGAATGGATAGAGATAAAAAGTTTAATTTGATAAATCAATCATATGATGCAATTGTTCAAAAAAGGTTTCAGAATATAGATCCATTAGAATATGTTAAAAATCAATATTCATTAGGCAATGACGATGAGTTTATTGAACCGGCATCTTTTATTGGTAATGAAATAATTAACAACAATGATAATCTAATATTTATGAATTTTAGATCAGATAGAATTAGACAAATAATTCACAAATTTCACAAATTAGATATTTTTGATGAAAACGAGAATGTTTTAACTAATTCAAATATTTATTCAATTTGTACGTATCCTAATGTGGATTCAAAAGGAATTATTTTTGAAAAAAAAGTTATTAATAATACTTTAAATGATTTATTAATCGAAAACAATTTAAAACAATTAAGAATTGCTGAAACTGAAAAATATGCGCATGTGACATTTTTCTTTGATACTAAAAAGGATATAAATATATTAAAAGATGAGGTGATGATTCCTTCACCAAATGTAAAAACATACGATTTGAAACCGGAAATGTCAGCAAAAGAAATTACCAAATATGTAATTGATAATTTTGATAAATATGATTTTATTTTAATTAATTATGCGAATTCAGATATGGTAGGTCACACAGGTAATTTTGAGGCAACAAAAAAAGCTGTGGAATATTTAGATGAGCAAATTAAATTATTATATAGTAAAATTGTTTTAGAGCAAAATGCCATCTTGATTATTACTGCAGATCATGGAAACTCTGATTGCATGATTAAGAATAATGAAGTTATAAAGACACATACAACTGCAGATGTTCCATTTATAATTGCTTCAAATAAATTCGCCCTATCTAAAACGTTAGGAAGTTTACAAGATGTTGCACCCTCTATATTATTCATATATAATATAGATATTCCAAAGGAAATGACTGGCACAATTTTAATAAAGGAAAAAAATGTCTAATACAAATAAATATAGTAAAGTAATTAGTAAAAATCTTCAAAAAAATAAGCTAAATAAAATTAAGTTTAAAACTAATGTTAACGTTTTAAATGGTTTAGTTGTTTTTTGATCAATATTAATGTTTTTGTGAATGTTTATAATGTTGTTAATTTTACCAAATTCTAATTTATCAACATCATATTTGAATGTAACAGCTCTATATTCTGCAAAATTAAGTAATGATTTATCTTCATATAGCATTTCATTAACAACAAACGGAATAATATTTATTATTTTGCTAATTTTTTATCTTGGTTTTATGATATTTACATTTTTTAATTTAAGAAAAAATATCAATAAATTAAAACCATATAAATATAGAAAAGTTTCATTAAGTTTGTTTATTGTATATTTTTTAATTTTTATATTATTTCTTATATTTATATTAATTCCGCCTAGCATTTCAACAATTGCTAATAACATTTACATTAATAGTGTTGTTGACCAAGCAAAATATGCACTTACATCAAATCAAACTGAAGCAATGCAAATATTGACCAACGCATATAATAAGTTAGGGATTGCAATGCCATCTCAAGATGTTAATATTTTGTGTAACAACTTAATAAATTATTCAAAAATTAATAATTTAAGTATTACAGTATTTACTTCTTCTTCATATGGATATACTTATTTTGATAATTCAATAATTTCAATTTATGTTTTATATGCTATTTCTATGTTCTTAGTTTTATTTTCATTCATTTTTAAATTAGTTTATGAAAATAAAAAATTAATTGCCCCATCAATTAGAAAAGATGATATTAAATTAATAATTGAAGCATATAAGCAAAACAAAAAAGAAAAGAAAGAATTAAGAAAAAATAAGAAAAGATTAATAGAAGAAGAAAATAAACTTTTGGAAAATCTTTATGAAGTTGATGTTCCAAATTCAGAAGAAATTATGAAAAAACAAGTAGCAATTTCTCAAGGTGAACTAGAAGATAAAATCAATAAAAATAATGAACTTAAAAAACAACTTGAAAATTTAGTAAAGCAAAAAGAAGAACTTAAAAAAGAATCATTAAAGAAATCGAAAGTAAGATCTTTTGTTAATAAACTTCAAGAAAATAATAATTCCAAATCAAGAAATAAAAAGCAAGAAATCGCAATTCCAGATAAAGAATTAGAAGAAATATTTAAAAGTTTAGATATTGAATAATTAAACCTAGTTATATCAAATATAACTATGTTTTTATTTCTAGGAGGTTTTTATGAAGATAACAAATTTAAAAGCATTTCAAGTGTATGATTCAAGAGGTTATCCAACTATTGCATGTATGATTGAAATAGATAATAATATCCAAGAAATATCAATGGTTCCGTCCGGTGCATCAACAGGTGAAAGAGAAGCTTTAGAATTACGCGATAACATTTCCACTGAATGAGCAGGAAAAGGAATATTAAAAGCAATTAAAAATGTTAATGAAATTATTAAACCAGTTATTTTAGGTAAGGATCCATTAAATCAATTTGAAATAGATAGATTAATGATTGAATTAGATGGTACTAAAAATAAAAATAAATTAGGTGCAAATGCAATTTTATCAGTATCTTTGGCAGTTGCAAAAGCAGCTTCTAGAGCCATCAATGTACCATTATTTAAATATATTAAAAAAAATATTATAAATTGAAATGATTCAGAAAATTTCTATCCTATCCCAATTGTTAATGTAATTAATGGCGGAAAACACGCAAATAATAATTTAGATTTTCAAGAATTTATGTTTATTCCATTAAAATCAAAAAATTGACAAGAATGTTTGAAAATTGTAGATGAATGTTTTTTGTCATTGCAACAAATTTTGACACAGAAAGGATTATCAATTGCAAAAGGCGATGAAGGTGGATTCAGCGTTAATTTTGATAGCATTGAAGAAGTTTTTGAGTTGTTGTCAGATGCGATTAAAAAATCAGGATACAAAGTTGGAGAAGATGTAGGATTTGGGATAGATGTTGCAGCAAGTGAATTTTATGTTGATAATATTTATAAACTTAAGATAATTGATAAAGAGCTTAATTCGACTGAATTACTTGAATTTTATAATTATTTGATAAAAAAATATCCTATTGTTTATCTTGAAGACCCATTTGATCAGAATGATTGAGAATCATTTAAAAAATTAACTTCAATGGTTAATAAAGATGTTTTAATAGTAGGTGATGATTTGTATTGTACAAATTCAAAATTATTATCAAAAGGAATTGACAATCAATCTACAAATTCAATTCTTATTAAATTAAATCAAATTGGAACTCTAACAGAATGTTTGGAAACAATTAAGCTAGCTAAAGAAAATAATTTGAATTATATAATTAGTCATCGTTCTGGAGAGACAGAAGACTCATTTATTGCAGATTTATCTATTGCAACTTCTTCAAGACTTATAAAAACTGGAAGTATGTCAAGAAGTGAAAGACTTGCAAAATATAATCGAATTACTATAATTGATGAAATTATTGAAAAATTAAGTTCATCAGATTGAGAGGAAGTATGTCAAAAATAAAAATTGGAATTTTAACCTCAGGTGGTGACGCACCTGGGATGAATGCAACTCTTTATTATTTAAATAAATATTTAAGTAACTATAATTTAGTGTATTTCAAAAATGGGTTTAAAGGATTATGTAATAACGAAATTTTTAATGGTGAGTTTGAAAGTGCTCACTTAAATCTTGCAGGTAGTATCATTGGAACATCAAGATATAAAGAATTTAAATCTAATGTTCAACAAGCAATTGATGTTTTAAAGACTAATAAGATTGAGTTGTTAATAATAATTGGTGGTAATGGAAGTTTTCAAGGAGCAAAGGATCTAATTGAAAACAACATTAATATATTGTTTATTCCAGCAACAATTGATAATGATGTTGAATTTTCAGAATATTCATTAGGTTTTTCATCTGCTTTAAATGAGGTTCATGTAGATTTAATTAAACTTACAAGTACTTTTAAAGCACATAATAATATATGTTTAGTTGAAGTTATGGGTAGAACTTGCCCAAACATTTCAATAATGTCTAGTTTATCATATGATTTAATGTTTAGTTTAAACAAGAATAGAAAAATGACAACAAGTGATCTTGTTAAAAGAACATCAGAATATTATAATAAAAATCAATATGGAATTGGTGTAATTGCTGAGTACACATATAGTGATGATGAAATTAATCATATATTAACAAGAATTAACAATAACTGTAAATGTGAAGTTAGATATTGTAAATTAGGACATTTACAAAGAGGTGCAAATGTAGATTATATTGATATTAGATATGCAAATATGTTTGCATATTTTGCAATGAAATTAATTAATAAAAAAACATATAATCATGCAATTTATTTAAAAAATGGTACTGTTCAATCTTCATTAAGTACTGAAGTGGAAAAAGTTCAACAAATTACCGATTTAGAAAAGGAAATGTTTGAATATGATTTTAACAAGGACTAAAAAAATTATTACATTTGGTCCAAGTATGGATTTATATTTGGGTTGAAAAGATAATTTTTCAGTTAATAATGATGTATTAGAGAAATATTCAAAATTTATTAATAATGGCGTGGATTGTATTCGTTTTAATATGTCACATGATTTAATAGATAATCATGAAAAAAGATTCAATTCATTAAGAAAATTGAATGATTTAACTTCAAAAAAAGTTTCTATATTAATAGACACAAAAGGCCCGGAAATTAGAGTTGGCAAAATTCAAGAATCTAATAAAGCATCTAATTTAATTTTTAAGGATCAAGAAGTAATTATTAAAACTAACGATCCAAATTTTATAGGAGATGGTAAACAATTTTCCGTAATGGATTCAACAAAAACATATGATTTATCAATTGATTTGAAACTTGGTGATTTAATTTATGTTGCAGATGGAAAATTAGTTTTACAAGTTACTAAAATTGACAATGACAGTAATTTAATTTATACAATTTCTAAAACTGAAAAATTTGAAATCTCATCAAGTAAGAGAATTAATTTAGTTAATAAAAAATATCATTTACCTTTTATCAGTGAATACGATGTTTTAACAATTCAAAAAGCAGTTATTTGAAAAGCGGATTTTTTAGCACTTTCATTTTTAAGCAATATTGATCAGTTAAATGATGTGAAAAAAATAATTTCAGAAACAGATAAAAATTCAAATATTAAAATTATTGCTAAAATTGAAAATTTTGAGGCATTAGAAAATATTGATTTATTAATTAATGAATGTGATGGAATAATGGTGGCTAGAGGAGATTTAGCACTTGAGATTGGTTTTGAAAAAGTTCCGTATTATGAAGATATAATTGTAAAAAAATGTCTTGAAAAATCAAAGATTAGCATTATTGCAACTCAAGTCTTAGATTCTCTTGAGAAATCACTAATTCCAACAAGAGCTGAATCTTATGATTGTTATAATGTTGTAAAATTATCTGCAAATGCAGTTATGTTGTCAGGCGAAACAGCATCGGGTAATAATCCATTAAATTCTGTTATTCAAATGAATAAAATTATTGAATTTGCAGAAACTATTAATTTTCAAAATTTAACTCAAGATACTCCTTTTATTGAGGTTATAACTGAGTGTACAGATATTAAAGAATTTAGTTATGAATCAAACACCAAAATTGCAAAAATTTCAAATTTTCAGCAATCTGACATATGAATGACACTATTAAAAAAAGTTTATTTTATAAACTAAGTTATTTTAAACAATTTTTTATTATATAATTTAAAAGTATTGTATATAATTGGGCTAGTTGTCCAATTTCAAATATATTTCTAATTGAAATCGAGGGTATTTATGAAGCAAGTTAATGATTTTAGAACTCGTAAATTTTCTAAAAGAGTACAACGTAGAGATTATTCAAAAATCAAGTTGAATTTTGATTCTCCAGATTTACTTGAAACTCAAAAAGGTTCATTTGTAAAATTTATGAATGAAGATTTGGAAAATGTAATTAAAAGTATTTTCCCAATTAATTCTCCACAATCAAAATACACATTGAATTATAAAAAATTAGAATTAGGAAAACCACATCGTAGTGAAGAACAATGTCGTGATGAATCAAAAACATATGATGCACCATTGTATGTTGATTTAGAATTAGTTAATAACATTACTGGTGAAGTAAAAAAAGCCAGAAACAACCTAGGAACTCCTGGTGTATTTTTTGGTAATATTCCATTAATGACTGATAAAGGCACATTTGTAATTAATGGGATTGAAAAAATTGTTATTTCACAAATTATTAGATCACCTGGGATGTATGTTTTAAATAAGTCTCAAGTTAAATTAAATAATTCAAGAAAGCGTATTGTTCAAGGTAATATTTGTGAATTATTACCATATAAGGGAACTTTAATGCTTTATCACGTACCAAACAATAATTCAAACAAGGAACATGATAAGGTTATTCAAATATTAGCTAGAAATTCAACAGGTGAATCTGTTGCTTCATTTTTAGCAACAACATTATTAAAAGCATATGGTCTTTCAAATGATGAAATTAAAGAAATTTATGGAAATGAACCAAATATTCAAATTTCACTTTCATATGAAAAATATAATTCAAAAGAAATTTTTGAATTCCAAGATATAATTTCTATTTATAAAGAAATTCAATTAGAAAAAATCAATGGCTTATCAAATGAAGATATTATTCATAAAGGTTCATATATTGATAGAAAATTAAGAAGATTAATTAATGAATTAATTGAAATTGAAGAAGAAAATTCAAACTTGAAGGAATATTCTGATAAATCATTAGGAATCGATGTTGCATTAATTGAAAGTATTGCTTCAAATAATGAAAAATTAAAATTTATAATTGACCAAATTATTACTGAAAAAGCTGCAAAAGATGTTGTTAATGAATTAGCATTAAGTGTTAAAACTCTTGAAACACAAGTATTACCAGAAAATATGTGTTTCCAAGCATTGGTTATTTTGCACTTATTCAATTTGCGTTATTATGACTTAAGTTCTGCAGGTAGATACAAAATGAATCATAAATTACGTGTTTCAGAACGTTTATATCAACGTGTACTTTCAGAACCTTTATATGACATTAATGGTGAAAAAGTTCTTGAAAAAGGAACACTATTAACAAAAGAAAACATTGATATTATTAAAGAAAAATCAAAAAATAAATTACTTGCTAATTACCATGAAACTAAAATTAGAAATGCATTTGTTGATTTTATAGATTGTACTGCTCAAGAAAAGAAACAATTATCAACAATATGTTATGAAAAAATTAATGTTCTTGCTGATAATGATGATTTAGAATCAAATACATCAATTATTGGTTTAGGAGTTTTTGAGTATTCAAATACATTAAGTATTTCAGATGTTCTTGCAATTATTTCTTATTCATATAACTTAAACAATGATATTGGAATCTTTGATGATATTGATCACTTAGGAAACAAACGTTTAAAACTTATCCATGAGCAACTTAGAAATAGATTGCAAGTTGGTATGTTACGTATCCAAAAAAGTGTTAGAGAAAAAATTGCAATTGCAGATGGTAATAATGAAGGTGAAGAAACAATTTCAGAAACAGATGAAACAAAGAAATTTAATATTACAGTTAAATCTGTAATTAATACAAAACCATTTCAAATTGTATTAAAAGATTTCTTTAATTCTTATCAATTAATTCAATTTATTGACCAACAAAACCCACTTTCTGAATTAACAAATAAACGTCGTATTAGCGCCATGGGACCTGGTGGTATTTCAAGAGAAGACCCAAACTTAGGAATTCGTGACGTTCATTATTCACACTATGGTAGAATTTGTCCAATTGAAACTCCTGAAGGTATGAACATTGGATTGATTATGTCACTTGCTTCATTTAGTAAGGTTGATGATAATGGCTTTATTATTACTCCATATAGAGTTGTTAAAAATGGTGTTGTAACAGATGAAATAAAATGATTAACACCTCTTCAAGATGATGAATATATTATTGGTGAATCTAATGTTAAGTTAGACGATAACAATAAAATTTTAGATGAACGTGTAGTTGCTAGATATCGTGGTCAATCTGATTTATATGAATCTAATCGTTTAGATTATATGGATGTATTTCCTAAACAAGTTGTATCAGTTGCGGCATCCGTAATTCCTTTCTTAGAAAATGATGACGCAAACCGGGTATTAATGGGTGCAAACATGCAACGTCAAGCAGTTCCATTGGTAAAACCTTATGCTCCATGAGTTGGTACTGGTAATGAATATAAAATTGCACACGATTCTGGAATGGTATATGTTTCTGATGTTGATGGTAAAGTTGTTGAAGTTGATGCTAATCATATTGTTATTGAAGACAAAGATGGACAAAACCACTCTAAAAATTTAGTTAAATATAGAAAATCTAACCAAAATACATGTATTAATCAAACTCCAATTGTTGAATTAGGAGAAGAAGTTAAGACTGGTGAAACAATCTCAAATGGTCCAGCAATTCAAAATGGTGAATTATCATTAGGAAGAAATGTATTAGTTGGTTTTACAACTTGAAATGGTTATAATTTTGAGGACGCAATTATCTTATCTAAACGTCTTGTACAAGATGATGTTTATACTTCAATACATATTGATGAATATACATTACAATGTATGGTTACAAAAAATGGGGATGAAGAAATTGTTCGTGACATGCCAAATGTACCAGAATCTGCAAGACGTTTCCTTGATGAAAACGGTATAGTTATGGTTGGTGCTGAAGTTAAAGAAGGAGATGTATTAGTTGGTAAAATTACTCCAAGAGGTCAAGTAGACCTATCTCCAGAAGAAAAATTATTACAAACAATTTTTGGTGATAATACAAAGAACTTTAAAGATTCTTCATTAAAAGTTCCATATGGTGGTGAAGGTATTGTAGCTGCTGTTAAGAGATTTAGCAACTCTGACGAAGACGGTGCTGAACTTGATGATGATGTAATTGAAGTAGTAAAAGTTTACGTTGTTCAAAAACGTAAGATTCAAGTTGGAGATAAAATGGCTGGACGTCATGGTAATAAAGGTATTGTTTCAAATATTGTACCAGTTGAAGATATGCCATTCTTGGATGATGGTACACCATTAGATGTTTTATTAAATCCATTGGGTGTTCCAAGTCGTATGAATATTGGACAAATTCTTGAAATTCACTTAGGTTTATCAGCTCGTGAATTAGGTAAAAAAGAATTATTAACATTAGTTTACAATAATAAAGGCGCAAGCGAAATTACTTCAATTTATGGGTTAAGAGAAACTATTGCAAAAAAATTGTATAGTGATATTGAAACTTTAATTAAATCTAAAAATGCAAAATCAATTGATGAATTACTTACTCAAGTTTCAACATTTGATATGATCATTTTATTGAATAATTTAGGGTTATCTTTTGACGATATAGGATATAAAGTTGCTACACCAGTATTTGAAGGTGTTAATAATCAAGATCTTAAAAATATTATGAATGAAGCAGGAATTGATCCTGATAAAACAAAAGGTAAATTTAAATTACGTGACGGAAAAACAGGTGAATATTTCGATGGAGATATTGCAGTTGGTGTAATGTATATGTTAAAACTTGACCACATGGTTGATGACAAAATTCACGCAAGATCAATTGGTCCATACAGTAAAATTACACAACAACCACTTGGAGGTAAATCACAAAACGGTGGTCAAAGATTTGGAGAAATGGAAGTTTGAGCACTTGAAGCTTATGGTGCTGCACACAACTTACATGAAATTCTTACAATTAAATCAGATGATGTAAGAGGACGTAATCAAACTTATAGTGCAATTATTAAAGGGAATGAAATTCCATCTGGTGGAATCCCTGAATCATTTAAATTATTAACAAAACATTTACAAGGTTTAGGTTTATATCTAGAAGTAGTTGATTCTAACAACAATGAAATGGATATTAACAAATATATTAGTCATGAATGTGATGACGACTATGAATATGAAAATGTAAAGGAATTGTCAGATTCCGATTCTGAAAGTTACAATTCATCACAAGATTATGATGAAGATGAAAATTTCTAAAAAAAGGAGTAATTTATTATGGCAAATAATGAAAAACAAGCTGGTATTAAAGCGCTAAAAATTGGTATTGCTTCTCCTGAAAGAATCTTATCTTGATCTCATGGTGAAGTAACAAAATCTGAAACTATTAACTATAAATCCTTAAAACCAGAACCAGGTGGCTTATTTGATGAAGCAATTTTTGGTCCAATTAAAGATTATGAATGTGCTTGTGGAAAGTATAAAAAGGTTAAGTTTAAAGGAAAAAAATGTGAAAAATGTGGTGTTGATATAACTGATTCAATTGTTAGAAGAGAAAGAATGGGACATATTGAATTAGCTAGCCCAGTTGTTCATATTTGAATGACAAAAGAATTACCAAATCCTTCTAAAATTTCTTTACTATTAGATATTTCATATAAAGAAGTTGAACAAGTTGTATATTTTGTTAACTATATTATTCTTGATGAAGGAAATTACAAATATAATGGTGAAAAAATATTTGAATTAAAAGAAATAGTTGATTTATCAAACCCTAAACATAGTATTAAAACTAGAAATAAGTTACGTAGAATTTTAAAAGATATCCAAGAAGATATTAAAAAATCAAAAGGACGTCAAGACGTAGATTATAAACGTGCTGTAACATATGATTTAATTCTTTCTGAAAAAAATCTACCATTTAGTATCCAAGAAGTATTTAAATTTATTACAAAATATACAGGTATAAAATTTGGTGTTGGTGCAAGCGCTATCCAAGAATTATTAAAAAATATTGATTTGGAAGCAGAATACAAAAAAATAAAAAATGCACTTAAAGAATACGATGATTTAAGTAATATTAAGGCTAAGAGATTATTAAATAGACTTGAAGCTGTTAAATGAATTAAGGAATCAGGAAATAAACCAGAATGAATGGTTATGAATGTTATTCCTGTAACTCCGCCAGACACAAGACCTATTATTCAATTAGATGGTGGTAGATTTACTACAAGTGATATAAATAATTTCTATAGAAAAATTATCATTAGAAATCAACGTCTTAAAAAATTATCACAAGAATATGCTCCTGATATTTTGATGAACAATGAACGTCGTATGTTGCAAGAATCAGTAGATGCATTATTTGATAATTCATCACGTAAAAAACCAGTTGTTGGCCGTGATCGTAGACCATTAAAATCATTAAGTAACCATTTAAAAGGTAAACAAGGTTTATTTAGACAAAACTTATTAGGTAAACGTGTTGACTATTCTGGTCGTAGTGTAATTGTTATTGGTCCTGAATTAAAAATGTATGAAGTAGGTATTCCTGTTTCAATGATTTTAAAATTGTTCAAACCATTTATTGTACATGAGTTAATTAAAAAATATGATGACAATGGTAATGAAATTCAACCATATGTAACAAGTATTAAACAAGCTGACACATTAATTAATCGTCAAGATAATGTTATTTGACCAATCGTTGAAAAGGTAATTAAATCAAGACCGGTATTGTTAAACCGTGCCCCTACATTACATAGTTTAGGTATTCAAGCATTTGAAGTTAAAATGGTAGATGGAAAAGCCATTAGATTACATCCATTAGTAACAACAGCATTCAATGCCGACTTCGATGGTGACCAAATGGCTGTCCATGTTCCATTAGGAAAAGAAGCAATTGCAGAAGCTAGATCAATAATGTTAGCATCATGACATATTTTAGGTCCTAAGGATGGAAAACCAATTATTACACCTACTCAAGATATGGTTTTAGGTAATTATTACTTATCAAGAGAAGTAAAAGGTGCTAATGGTGAAGGTATTATCTTTAATGATTTAGATGAAATTAAAAAAGCTTTAGCAAATAAAAAAGTTGATATTCATGCAATAATTGGTATTTCAACTAATGCTTTTCCACAAAAAAACTTTAAGGAATTAGGATTAGAAGGAATATTAATTACAACTCCTGGTAAAGTTATTTTTAATAATATGTTACCTGCAAATTTCCCTTATATTAACTCACCAAAACATTTATATGGTCCAACAAAACAAATGGTTGCAACCAAAGGTGAAAATGTTAGAGAAATGATAGCAAACCATGAAATAGTTTTACCATTTGATAAAAAAGTATTGTCAAATGTAATTAAAGAATTATATACAAAGTATAGTGATGATCCATCAATTGTACCTGAAATTATGGATAAAATTAAATCTCTTGGTTTTCATTATTCAATGATTTCAGCAACATCAATTTCAGCTTTTGACGTGCCAACTTATACTAAGAAATATGAATATTTCAAAAAGGCTGATAAAGAAGTATTAGAAATTAAATATTTTGCTGAAAAAGGTTGATTAAATGATGATGAACGTTATACAAAAGTTGTTGAACTTTGAAATGACGTTAAAACTAAAGTTACTGATGACATAATTAATTTAGTAAAATCTCCTGAATTACAACAAAATTCAATTGTTATTATGGCTGATTCTGGTGCTCGTGGTAATACTTCTAACTTTACACAATTAGCAGGTATGCGTGGATTAATGTCTAAGTCATATAACTATGATCAAAAGAGAAAATCAAGAGTTATTAAAGATACAATTGAAATTCCAATTAAACATTCATTTATAGAAGGTTTAACAGTTTCTGAATATTTTAATTCATCATATGGTGCTCGTAAAGGTATGACAGATACTGCGATGAAAACATCAAAATCTGGTTATATGACACGTAAGTTAGTAGATGCTACACAAGAAATAATTATTTCTGATAGTGATTGTCATACAAATACAGGTTTAAAAGTTTCTGCAATTGTTGATAATAAAGATAAAACAACAATTGAACCTTTATATGACCGTATTGTTGGTAGAAACATTGTTTTTGATTTAATTCATGATGGAGAATTAATTATTAAGGCAAACGAAATGATTACTCCAAGTATTGCTAAAAAAATTACAGATTTAGGAATTACTGAAGTTGAAGTAAGATCTCCTTTACATTGTCGTAGTTCAAATGGAATTTGTCAAAAATGTTTTGGATTAGATCTTTCAACTAATAAAGAAGTTAAAAAAGGCACTGCAATTGGTATTATTGCAGCTCAATCAATTGGTGAACCCGGAACCCAATTAACAATGCGTACATTCCATACTGGTGGTGTTGCTGGTGGCTCAAATATTACACAAGGTTTTGAACGTTTAAAACAATTATTTGATTGTATTCCTCCAAAACCATGAGAAAGAGCTACAATTAGTGAAATTAGTGGTGTTGTTACAAGCGCAAAATGAGATGATGAAGCAAAACAATATGTTGTGTCAATTAAAAATTCACTTGAAGTTGTTGAATACAAATTACCTTCAGATGCAAAATTGAGAGTAAAACAAGGTGATAATGTGATTCCTGGTACAAAATTAAGTGAAGGTTCTATTGATGTAACTGAATTATTGAAAGTTTCAGGAATTAATGTTGTTAGAGATTATTTAATTGAAGAAGTTCAAAAAGTATATCGTGCTCAAGGTATTGAAATTTCAGATAAATATATTGAAGTAATTGTTCGTCAATTAACAAACAAAGTTACTGTTGTTAACCCAGGTGGATCTTCATTGTTCATTGGTGAAATTGTAACTATTAATAAAATTAAAAAAATATCTCAAGAAATGCTTTTACATAAGAAAGTTCCACCAATGTTTATAAGTAATGTATTTGGATTGGACAGTGCTCCTGCATTATCTGGATCATTCTTATCTTCAGCATCATTCCAAGATACAAAGAAAACTTTAACTGATGCTGCTGCTAGAGTTCAAACAGATTATTTGGTTGGTTTAAAAGAAAATGTAATTTTAGGAAATTTAATTCCAGCTGGTACAGGTTTACAAGATAGTGAAACTATTCTTGAAAATGGTCAAAAGATGTTAGAAAAAGAATATTAATAATACTTAAAAATCTCTTGTTTCAAGAGATTTTTTTATTGAAAATTAATATTATTAATATATAATATTAATGTTACATCGTTTCCACATAAGATATATCTTATGTAAAGGAGAAAATAAATATGCAAAAAAGTTCAATGCTAAAAAAAGAAGCTGCTATTGCAAATCGTAAATGATATATTGTTGATGCTACTGATTTAGTCTTAGGACGTTTATCAGTAGCTGTTGCCAATATTTTACGTGGTAAAAATAAAGCTTGTTTTACTCCGAATGTTGATTGTGGTGATTTTGTAATAATTGTTAATGCTAATAAAGTTGTATTAACTGGTAATAAAGAAAATACTGAAATTTGATACAATAGTTCACATTATATTGGTGGTTTAAGATCAAGAAGTGGTAAAGAAATGATTACTAAATATTCTGAAGAATTAATTAGAAGATCTATTAAAGGAATGTTACCTCAAAATAGATTATCAAGACAAATCTTAAGAAAATTATTTGTGTATTCTGGTTCTAACCACAAACATGAAGCTCAAAAACCAACAATGTTAGAATTTAATGAATTTAAAGTATCTAAGAAAGGTAAATAATTATGGCAGGAAAATCTGAATTTAAAGGTTTAGGAAGAAGAAAAAGTTCTGTAGCTAAAGTTAAATTAGTTCCAGGATCAGGAAAAATTTTAATTAATAATCGTACTCCTGAAAATTACTTTCCAAATGAATTAGTTATTCAAGACATGATGTTACCATTAACAATTACAGAATCAACAAAATTATATGATGTATTTGTTTCAGTTAGATCTGGTGGTTTCACTGGTCAAGCTGGAGCAATTAGATTAGGTATTGCAAGAGCTTTAATTGAAATTAATTCTGAATTTAAAAAAGTACTAAGAGAACATGGATTAGTGACTCGTGATTCAAGAGTTAAAGAACGTAAAAAATTCGGTTTATATGGTGCAAGAAGAGCTCCTCAATTTACAAAGCGTTAATATTTTGTTTATTTATAAAACCCTCCAAAATTGGAGGGTTTTTATTTGTTATAAAAAAGTATTAGTATAAATTATTACTATTATTAATTATTTTAAATTTTGAATAATATTTAATGTTGTACTAATATGAGTATCTGTTTCATGAGAATGTGAATGAACTGAAATTAATATTACTGCTAATAAAACTCCAATTCCAATAACTGAAATAACTCCTAATCATTGTTTTGTTCCTGCATTTCTATAATGAATAAATTCAGGAATTATTTCCATAATTGTCATTATTGTCATTAATGAACCAGAAGCACTAAACAACAATGGCATTAATCATCATTCATGATCAAATAAACTTGATAAGTACCCACCCATAAAAGTAAATGGAATCATCAATACTGACATTAATATTGTGTATCCAAAAGCTTTAAATTTATTATTTTTTTGAATATTCAATTGAATTAAATAAATAATAATTGATGTTGGAATTAAGTGAATAATGAAAACAATTAACATTCCTCAATTTTCAAAACCTAAAATGGTATTATTTTGAGTATTAGCCATTAAACCTAATGTAATACCATCAACACTTCTATGAAGCGCTAATAAGATAATTGGTAATCACTTAATTCTTTTATTATCAATATCTGCAATGTTAAATACAGCTTCACTGTGACCATGATGATGGTGATGTTCATGTAATTCATGTTTATTTTTTGATAATATTCATTTCGATAAAATAACTAATCCAACACCTATAATAACTCCTGAAGCAATAATCCCAATTGTTTGTAATGTTGAATTTGCAGAATTAGTTGATGTATTTTCAAAGTGTTCCTGTAGACTATGAATACTTTCAGCTATTAATCCAACAGTACCTAATATAATAATTAAACCTGCAGTAAATGATGACAAATATATTTGAATTTTTTTTGATATTTTAAATCTAAAAAAAGAAATAAATAAAACAAATATACCTGGGACAACTATAGCAAGTCCAAACAAAAATAAAAGATTAAAAAAAATATTTAAATTAGGATTACTTCATGTAGGGTTTATTCCAGTTCAATTTTGTAATATATACATATTGTTCCTTCTTCATTATTTTTTTATGTTTATTAATAATACCAAAAACAAAAATTATTCAACCTCTTCTAATGAAGTATATTCAACTTCAACTTTATTAACTCTATTAAACATTTCGATTTCAACTGTTGCAATCCCTTTAGCATCATTTAATGATTTAATATATCCAATTTCTTCATTCATATTACCTGACTTAATTTTTACCTTAGTGCCAATTGGATATGGACAAGTGTAAGTAATAGATTCTAAAATAATTGAATCATCTTTTTTATAAACATTGCTAACATTTTTACCTTTTTCTTGTTCTTGAGAAATAATGTTATCTTTATTTGAAAAGTTTAAAATGTTTTCAATTTCTTCGCTTGATACAGGAATTGGTTTCGCGTTTTTACCACTTGATCCAACAATACCAGTAACTAATTGAGTGTTACGAATGATGAATCAAATATCATCATCCATTTTCATTTTGATAAAAATGTATCCACTAAATTTATTTTTTTCTTCAGTTTTTATTTTTTGGTAGTAAATATTACCATTTTTTTCAATAGTTCTTCACTCAACGTTTTTTAATTTTCTTCCAACACTACTTGGAGCATTATTAGCACTAAATTCATCAACACTAATAATTTTTTCTTTAATAATTTTAATATCCTCTACACGATCATTGTAACCATATGAAGAAATTTTCCCTTTTAGGTTTTTTACTACATAGTCTTCATTTCCGCTAACAGCAGTAATTATGTATCATTGGGGAACATTTAATAATTCATTAATTTTGTCTAATTTGCTCATAAAATATACCTCTACTTTTAAATTGAAAATAATCTATCTATTCCTAAGAATATAGTTGCAAGAATAAGTACTATAACAACTACAACAATAAAACTTATTCAAACGCTTTTTTTGCTAGCTCATGAGATTCTAGTAAACTCTTTTCCCATTCCTAAAAATCAACGTTTAATTTTGAAATTACCAGTTTCTCATTTATATTCATAATCTTTTTTTAACTTATGAAGTTGCTTTTCAAGTTTTTGGACAACTTTTTCTCTTTCGTTTTTAATTTTTTTAAATTTTTTTCGAAACTCATAATTAGATAATTGAGAATGATATTTCCTTTTGAATTCATCATTAAGTTCATTAGCCTTAATTTTAGCTAGTTTTATTTTCTTTTCTAAAATCAATATTTGTTCACGATCTAAAAATTGTTCTTGTAATTCTTGTTTTCTTTTTAAAGTTTCATAATCATCATTTTGATTGATAAATGGTTTTTCTTCAATATTTATTGATTTCTTTCTTTCATCAAGAATACGTTTACGTTTAACTTTATCTTTCATTATTTTGTCTCCTTATGCAAAACATTAGCATTACAAATTGGACAAAACTTATTAAGTTCAAGCCTCTTTGAACTATATTGATTTTTAGTAGTATGATAATTTCTAGAACAACATACAGTACATACCAATGTAACTTTTTTTGCCATTATTAAATGATTAACTCCTTTACTAATAAATTATTTTTTGGTAAATTCATTTTCTTATATCTTAATTTTATTAGAGAATCATTAATAAGTGGTAATACTGAAAATGCTAATAGCATTGTTAAGAAACAAATAGATCCCATGTATGCCTTAATTGTATATGTTCCGGCCTTAAATAAACCTCAGTTAATTTTTTCGAATGGATGTAAAAATGCATTGATACTAAAGAAGTAGAAGAATTGGTATCCAAATGCAAGATAACAACCAATTATTGCTATTGGAGCAATAAACATAAATCCTGGCATTTTGATTACATGAACCCTCTTATCAAATCTATTAATAAATCCCTTTAGTATAACTGTTCCATAAATTGCAAACATAAATAATGTTGGAAAGTTAGAAATTCCATCAACAAATGCATCTGTATTTAGAATAGCTGAAGGAATCATAAGTATAATTCATCAGAATGTATAAATAAATAATGCAACAATCATTCCTATTTTTAAATCTGAAGTATTCATTTTGTTGAATCATCAATATCCATAATAAATTCTATGTTTTACAGCATATAAGTTAGTTCTAAGTGATACTAACACTAATGAATTTAAAACACCTAATACACATATTAAAATAAATACATTAATAAATACACTGAATGCATGTGCTGCAACTGGATTATTTGCGAATATAATTTGGAATACACCTCCGGCAGTTCCTGAATTAACCATAATTTGTCCAATTGTAATGAATAAATACATTATTATACAAATACCCATACCGACCACAATAGTTAATGGTACTTTTTTTCTAGGATTTTCCATTTCTCCTTGAAGAGAAGCAACTCCCAAAAAACTATCATATGCGAATAATATTGCTGGAATAGATGAAAGAATTCCGTTTATTGATAAACTTCCATGTTCACTAGATGGATTAAATAAAGATAAATTAGGATGCATAATACCATACACTAATCCTGCAATAGCAACCATTGATAATGGTAAGAATTTTAATATTGTTGATACAACTTGAAAAATTGTTGACCATTTTAATGATAAATAATTAAAAACAACAAATATAAATATTAATGCAAGACCAATTGTCATAATTGCAGCAAAATGAATTGTAATGCTTTGATTTTCCATAAAAATATTTACAATGGATTCAGCACTAAATATTGCAACAGCTAAATTTAAAATTCCGAAATAAAAGAATGAATTATTAAATGAAATAAAACGACCGAATTTATGTCCTAAATGTTTTTCAACAACCCCACCAATTCCAGATCCATTTCTATGATTAAGACCAAGTTCAGAAAAACTATATGCAGCTGCTAATGAAATAACAGATGCTAAAATCCATGAAATTAAAACACCAATTGCATTATTATCGTTATTTTGAAACACGGTATTGTTTTTAAAAAAAATACCAATACCTATAACTGATCCAATTAAGATGCTAATAGCGGAAAACAAACCTATTTTTTTTGCTGTTTTTACACTAACACTCATAATTTACCTTTCTAATTTATAAAAAAAATTGCCTTAAAAAAGCAATTTGTTATGATTATTATACAATATTATTCAAAATATTTTAAATAAATAGGTTTTATAATTTCATATTTTAGATAATGAATAGTGTAATATACTTTTTCTATATTAATATTTAAAACATTACTAATTTGTTTAGGTTTGTATCCATCAGTTATTAATTTAAAAATTTTAATTTGAACTTTTTCAGTTATTTTTTTATTGCATTCACTAATAAAAAAATTATAAAAAGGTTCGTTTATTGTAGTAATGTATTTATGTTCTGGTATATCAAAATTACTAAAATTATCATATATTGCATTATGTAAAACTTTTTTCTTATTTGAGGATTGTTCTCTTTCGATTGATATAATTTTTTGAACAATAAATTTTTTAAGTAATTTTTCAAATTTATATTTTAAAAAAATTTCTTTTTTAAATTTCTTCATATTTTGTATAGCATCAACAATGTATGAAGAAAAATCAATTTCTAAAATTTTTAATCTTGGAAAATTTTTATTAATAATATAGCTTGAGAATTTTATAACCATTAATTTATATTTTTTATAAATTAAATCAATCAATATTGGTGTTGGTTTCAATAATAATTGATATAAAATTTCATCTTTCATAAAATCACCAATATATTTTATATAAATAAATATTGGATATTTTTTATTAAAATATTATTTATTTTTTATATATTTTAAGTGGCTTAGAATTATACCAGTTGCCACAGAAACATTGAGGGATTGAACATGTCCATCCATTGGAATATAAATATTAACATCTGAATTTTTAGAAACTAAATCACTTATTCCCTTGTTTTCATTTCCAACAATAATTGCAACTTTATTTGGAAATTTTTCATTATAATATGGAATGCTATTTTCTTTAAAAGTTGTTGCATAAATTCAAAAATCATTTTTCTTTAAGTCATTAATTAAGTTGTTTAAATTTACAACTTCACAAACATCTAAATAATTTGTTGCACCCATACTAACTGATTTTACGACTTCATTTATTGACGCCTGATTATCTTTTTTATAGAAAACAGCATCTATATTAAATGCATCACATGTTCTTAAAATAGAACCAAAATTTCTTGGATCTTCAAGCGAATCAACAATTAAAACAATTGATGAATTATTATTAGATAATTTTGATAATAATTCTTTATAGTTAAGATTTCTCTTTTCAATTTCATATGCAATAAATTGATGTTTAATATTATTCAAATTATCAAAATATTTTTCAGATACAATATTAATCTTAAAATTTTTATTTTTAATTTGATCTAAAAAAGGATATTGCTTTTTTGTTGTATAAACATTGGAAATTTTTAGATTATTATTAATAGCATCTAATAATGATTTTTTACCATAATTAATCATTATAAAAGTCCTTTTTGTTTCAAAATATCTCTAATGCTATCAGCATTTTCATAATCTTTATTTATTATTAATTTATTTCAATTTTTAATTAATTCAATATTATCAGATGTGTGAATATTATCAAAATTAATGCCCATAATATCCAACATATTAATAATATAAAACATTAATTCATTTATATTTTTTGTATCTTTATTTTTAATTGCAATATTTAATTCCTTATTAACTTTATATATTTCTGTAATTGCATTATTTAAATTTAGGTTATTCTCTAATGATTTTTCAAAATCATTTGTAATCTTATTGTGCGACTGATAAGAAAAATTATTAAGGATTAATGTTGTTTTTGCAATATTAATAGTATTTCTTAATTTAGTAATTTCTAACTCCATTTGGGACATAATTTCATCTGAATAATTTAAAGGATTTGAATATCCAGATTGATAAAAAAATCATCTCAATGCTTGGTATGAGTATTTATTTAGAATATCTTTTACTAAAATAAAATTATTTAATGATTTAGACATTTTTTCATTATTAATATTTATCATTCCTATATGCATTCATATTTTTGCTAATGAGCAATCATGTAGGGCATGATTTTGGGCATTTTCATTTTCGTGATGAGGAAATTTTAAATCCATTCCCCCCCCATGTATTGTTACCTGTTTGCCTATTAGTTTATTAATTAAATATGAACATTCGCTATGTCATCCAGGTCTTCCTGTAGATCAATTTGTTTCTCATTTAATACCTAAATCAGTTTTTTTTCACAATACAAAATCATTTGGATGATGTTTTTTATGATCAATATCTACTCTTGCACCATTTAATAATTCATCTGGTTTTCTTTTTGATATTTCTCCATATGTTGAAGAAAATGTAGTATCAAAATAGACATCTCCATCTTCAATATATGCAGCACCTTTTTCTAATAATAAATCAACATAATTAATAATTCCATCAATATTATCACTAACTCTTGGATTGATCATTGGAAGTGTATTTAATTTATTTTTAATTTCAAAATATTGTTCCATATAAAATGTACTTAATTGAATTTCAGTTTTATTTTGTTTTTGAGCTTCATTAATGATTTTGTCATCTATATCAGTAATATTTAAGACATACTTGTATTCTTTGTTTTTATATTTTAAAAGTCTTACAAGAACATCAAAAGTTACAAGTGGTCTTGCATTACCAATGTGTATATGATTATAAACAGTTGGACCACAATTATAAATTGATATTATCTCATCATCTAAAGGTATTAATTTATTTGTTCTAGAATCATAAATTTTGATCATTTTTAACTCTTTTCATTATTTTTTATAACAAATATTAACATCGTTATCAAATTTATTTGAAAATAAAATATGATAAGACTTTTTAAAGAATCTAGTTGCAATAAATAATATTAGTATTGTTGCTATTGATGTAAAAATATATCCTAATATTTTAAATGTATTATATAATTGATCAATTACTGAAATGTGATTTTGTCCATATAATTTTTCTAAGTACAATGAAACATTTGTAGTTGCAATACAACCAATTGCTAACGGGAATGTTATTGATGCAAATATATAATCAAATTTATTATTATTAAATATTCTAACTATAAATATGTATAGAATAAAAGTATATACAAGACCAAAACAAATTAGAAACAATAACATTACATTGACAAAAATATGCTTATCATCCATAAAAATTGTTTTGTTATCAAATGAAGGTATTGCAAAAGATTGACAAAAACTAGCTAATAATAAATTTGGTGGTGCAAAATTAACCGCAATACTTGGAAATTTTTCACAATCACATTGTTTTTTGAATAGCAATGAGTATGTAATAATAGGGAATAAAATTACAAATGTTACAAACGCAAAAAATCATATTATTTGAAAAAATTCAAGTGGTAATATGTTTGAGTTAAAACGACCTGTAAATGTTGAAGCTGTTGAAATACCGACTGTCGGAACAAATCAACTTCCATACATTGAATCTAGATGCCAACTATGTTTTTTTAATACATATACTAAAAACATATATATAAAGAAAAATTGAATTAAAACTCCAATACACATTAATATTGCACCAATAATTTGCAATGGGGGGGTTTTGCCAATATGGTATTGCCAACCCGCTAAAAAACCTCCAATACACATAATTGTCATGCTATATGTTGGCAAAAATGATGAACTTAATGTATTTTTTGCATCAAAAAACAAAACCCTTGGATGCAAAATGTGTTTAAAAGTTATTAACAATATTATAATTGTAGAAACAGAAATAAATGGAATTGAAATTCATCATGCATTATAACTTGAGAAATTTAAGTTAATATTATTTCTTAATATTAAGTCAAGTGCAGTAGCTAAACCAGCCAATCCCAATGATAGGCCTGTTAACGCAACTGGCAAATGTTGTACTCTATGTTTAGAAACGCTAAATTTATTTTTTTTCATACTAAAAATTATATAGCAATTAAATTTTTTTTATATAGTAA
>JAHLFM010000040.1 GCA_018883815.1 Candidatus Ureaplasma intestinipullorum | reverse complement strand
ATATTAATCCAAACACTTCCATTTCTACTGATTATATTGTTGGTTTTCCTACCGAAACTGATGAAGATCATAATAATTCAAAAGAGTTTATAAACAAAGTTGGATTTAGTAAGATTCATGTTTTTCCATATTCAAAAAGATCATATACTCCTGCAAGTAAATTATTACAAGTTAATGATGAAATTAAAACTAATAGAGTAAATGAAATTTTAGAAATTAATAAAAAACTTTCTATCTCCTATATTAAAAAGTTTGTTGGAGAAAATGTAGAAGTTTTATTTGAAAAAGAAATAAGCAATAACAAATATATTGGTCACACAAGTGAATATTTTGAGGTAATTGTAGATTCAAATGTCAATTTAATAAACAAAGTTTGTCTAATTAAAATCAAAAATGTATTTAATGGTAATGCTATTGGAGAATTTGTTAAAGTATTATATTAATATATGAGTAAAAAATTAATTACAATTATTGGTCCAACTGCAGCTAAAAAAACAACATTAGCACATAATATTGCAAAAAAAATTAATGGTGCAATAATTAATGCTGATGCTTTTCAGGTTTATAAACAAATTAATGCCGGAGTTAATAAACCACCATTAGAACAAATGCAGGAAATTGATTATTATTTTATTAATAATGTTAATTATTGAGATGATTGAAATATTTCAATATTTCAAAGAGAATTTGATATTGTTTATAACAAAATAATAAGTGAAAATAAGGTCCCCATTTTATGTGGAGGAAGTCATCTATATATTGATTGTATTTTAAAAGGATATGATTTAACAAAAACCTTAGATCAATCAATTATTGATGAGATAGAAAAATGAGATAATCAAAAACTTTATGATTATATTTTTAAATATGACAAAATATCAGCTCAAAAAATTGGAATTAATAACCGAAAAAGATTGATAAGATGTGTTGTAATTTTAAAAATGAATGATAATCTTCCAAAAACTGTTACCGATATTGCCAAAAATAAACCAAAATATGAATCGCTGGTAATTATGGTAAATAAATCAAGAGAAATATTATATAAAGATATTAATAATCGTTTTGATAAATTTATAAATCAAGGATGAATTAATGAGGTTAAGGATTTAATCGAAAAATATCCTGATATTATTCATACAAATGCATTTAAAGCAATTGGATATCAAGAAATTGCAAACTCATTAATTAATAATGTTCAGATTGATCTAGAAACAATTAAACAAAGAACTAGACATTTAGCTAAGAGACAATTAACATGATGTAATAACAAATTTCCAAATAAAATTATTTATGATTTTAATTCTAATAATGTTGAATATTTAATTAAAGAAATTATCAAATTTTATTATGACTAAACACCTATATATTCATATCCCATTTTGTAAAAATATCTGTACATATTGTGATTTTGTAAGAATAAGAACAAATGATATTAATTTAATTACTAATTATTGTAATGAAATAATAAGACAAGTGAAATTAACCTCAGAGCCTGGACAATATAAAACAATATACATAGGTGGAGGCACTCCAAATTATATTCCTGACAATATTTTAGAAGTTTTTTTATTTGAACTTTCTAAATATATTGATTATTCAAGCGAATATGAGTTCACTATTGAATGTAATCCAGAATTTTTAACATCAGATCAAGCAAAAATATTTTATAACAATAAAATAAATAGAGTTTCAATTGGTGGACAAATATTAAATAATAAGATTTTAAAATTATTAAATAGACATCATAATAAATATGATATTGTTAATGCGATTAAAAACTGTTATAATAACAATATTAATAATATAAGTGTAGATTTTATATATAATTTACCTTTTATGACCATTCAGGACATAGATGATATTTTTGATTTTATTAAGCTGCATAAAATTCCACATGTTTCATTTTATTCATTGGAATTAAAAGAAAATTCAATTTTAAACAAGAAAAAATATAAATTAAATTTAGAAAATGATGAACAGCAGTTTATTTATATTAAATCTAAATTTGAAGAAATTAACTATCAAAGATATGAAATATCAAATTGAGCAATAAATGAACAATATTTTGCAAAACATAATTTAGCATATTGAAATTCTAAATCATGAAAAGCAATTGGAAATGGTGCGCATGGTTTTGAGTATAAAAAAATTTATAAAATAAAAAAAGATAATAAAAACAAATACTTTGTAGAGATAGATGATATGAATTTAGAAGATTATTATTTTCAAATTATTATGATGGGTTTAAGATTAACAAAAGGAATAAATATTTCTATTGAACCATATAAATCAGCATATATTTTTTTCAAAGATAAAATAAAAAATTGCACAATAGATAATAATTATCTAAGATGCAATAATATTGACTTGTTGGATGACTTGTTATTAAATTTACTTGATTAGATAATTATTATAAATTTCATCTATCAAATCACAACAAGTTTTCACTGTTAACCCATCCGTATTTACTTCAATGGCGTCATTTGCTTTTTTTAGTGGTGCAATTTTTCTATTCATATCTTGAAAATCTCTATTTTCAATATCCTTTTTAATTTGATCTAAATCATAGATATTTTCTGGATTCAATATTTCTAATTCCTTTTTTCTTCTAATTGCTCTTTCTAAAGATGAAGCATTAAGAAATATTTTTATATTTGCATTTGGTAATACAACAGTCCCAATATCTCTACCATCCATAATTACATTATTATTTTTAGCAATATTTCTTTGCTCTATTAATAATTTTGCTCTTATAAATTCAAATTGCGCAATTTTACTAGCAAGATTTGCAACATATGGTTCTTTAATTTCATTAGAAACATTTGTTGATTGATTATTTTCAATTATATAAATATTATCTTCATCTAGTTTTATAGAAAATTTTTGAATATCATCTATCATTTGTTGTTCGTTTTCAATATCTATATTATTTTTTATAAAGTGTAGCGCAAAAGCACGAAACATTGCACCAGTATTGATATATAAAAATTCATTGTGACGCTTTGCAAACTCTTTAGCTAAACTAGATTTTCCACTACCTGCAGGTCCATCAATAGCAATACTTATGAACATAAAACTTCTCCTATAAACAACACATTAAAATTATAAAAAGAATAATTAAAGAAAGCAATGATCCTAATATGCTAAAATTAATAATTTTTAATTTTTTTGGATTTGCAGCCTTTATTCTGGTAAATCATTTATCTTTAATTTTTGTTAATTCTTTAAAATTTGGTAAGTTATTTTTTGCATCTTTTTCATTTTCAAGATCATTATACTCATATTGAGTATTATGATTAATAATTGTTAAATTTTCAATTAAAGTTTTTAAATATTTATATCCATCTTTATCAACTAAAAAAGCATTATTAATGAATAGAGATGGATGTTCATCATTTTTGGAAAATCAATTTGGCATTAAAAAATCAAGAGATTTTTTAACATCAGAAATTTGAATATTACTTTGTTTGTATTTTTCATTAATTTCCTCAATTACTGGTTTTATAATTTTAATTTCTTCAATATCATTAATATTTTCAATTGAAATATTTTGTGGAACAACATATTGTGTTTTAATAAACAAATTTTTTAGTTCATCAAAATTATTATCTAAAACACTAATTGTATATTCTGAAAGACCTAATGACTTTCAACCATGTCATCAATTATTATTTTGTTGAATTGTTTTTCTATATTCTTTAAAATTTTTGTAACGTTTATTGTAATTCATATATTTATTAGTTTTCTAATTTATTATATAATAATATAAAAAATTATATTACAAAAAGGTGGTAATAATGTCTACAAGAGCAGTTGTAAATGGAGATGATTGTATTTCATGTAATACATGTGCAAGCGTATGTCCAGTAGATGCAATAGAAGTCCGTGATGAAGGTTTTTCATATGCTAATGAAAAATGTATATCATGTGGTGCATGTTGTGTCGCTTGCCCAACTCAATGTATTACTATTGATACAATCAAGGAATGATATGAAATGGCAAAAAAACTTAATGTTAAATCAATTAATGTAGATGAAATTTATGAAAAGGAAAAAAATGAAAATGACTAATAATAAGGTCGTTGAATTTGAAAATGTATATTTTGAATATTGTGAAAACAAACCAATTTTAAAAAATGTTAGCTTTGAAATTTATGAAAATGAATATGTTTGTATTCTAGGACATAATGGAAGTGGAAAATCAACGATTTCCAAAGTATTAGTCGGATTACTAAAACCAAGAAAGGGACAAGTAAAATTATTTGGAACTCCAGTTAGTGCTCAAAATTTAAAAGACCTTAGAAACAACATTGGAATTGTTTTTCAAAATCCTGATAATCAGTTTGTTGGATTATTGGTAAAAGATGATATTGCTTTTGGTTTGGAAAATAGAAAAGTTCCTCCAAAAATAATTAATGAAATAATTGATATAACTGCAAAATCTATTGGTATTGAACATCTTTTAGATAAATCTCCAGAAGACTTATCAGGTGGACAAAAACAAAAAGTGGCAATTGCAAGTGTTCTTGCATTTAATCCACAAATTACAATTTTTGATGAATCGACTTCAATGTTAGATCCAAAATCAAAAAGAGAATTAAAGGAACTAATGTTTGATTTGAAACAAAAAGCTAAAAAAACAATAATTAGTATTACACATGACATGGAAGAAGTTCTTCAAGCTGATAGAGTAATCGTTTTAGAAAAAGGTGAAATTGTTTTAAATGGAAGTCCTGACGAAATTTTTCTATCAAACCAAGATATTGCGAAGTATAAATTAGATTTTCCTTTTATTTATCAACTTTCTCATTCATTAAATCAAAATAATAAAGATATTTCACTAACTTTAAATAAGGATGATTTATTAAACCAATTATGCAACATCAAAAAGATAAAATAGCAATTTCAGTTAAAAATTTATATGGTATTTATAACCTAAATAAAGAAAGACAAAATGTAAGCATTTCAAATGTTTCATTTGATTTTAAGTCTAATAAAATATATTTTTTAGTCGGAAATAGCGGAAGTGGTAAATCTACTCTTGTAAATCATTTTAATGGTTTATTAAAATCTAGATTTGGAAATATTGTTATAAATAATCAATTTAAGATTGGAACAGATTGATTTATTGATAATTATTCAATAGGTATTTTGGATAAAAAAACTATTGATAGCAAAATTTTAAATAAAATAAATAAGTCTAAAAATTCTCATTTATTTGTAGTTAATTCTAAATATCCAAAATTTTTTATAAAAGTATTGTTTCAGTCATTATATAAAGCAACACCAATTTCAGTTAAGTATATTAAGAATGAAAAAAATAATTTTATTTATCAAGTAATTATTAATGATAAAGACTTTGATTATGAAATTAATCCAAATTTAAATTATAAAAGTTTACAAAATAATGTCAAAAACAAAATGAATTATTTTAATTTTTTAACATGATATATTTTTAAAAATAAAAAAATTAAAAAAATTAAAAAATTAAGAAAAGTTGTTGGATTAGTTTTTCAATTTCCTGAATATCAATTATTTAAAGATACTGTTGAAAAAGATATTATGTTTGGCCCTATTGTATTAGGCGAAAAGCCTGAAATTGCAAAACAAAAAGCTAAAAAATATTTAAATTTATTAGGTCTTGGAGATGAATATTTATATCATAGTCCTTTTGAATTGTCAGGTGGACAAAAAAGGAGAGTTGCAATTGCTGGAATTTTAGCTATTGAACCAAATATTTTAGTTTTTGATGAACCAACTGCTGGTTTAGATCCTCAAGGTGAAATTGAAATTTTAAATATTATAAAAAAGGCTAAAAATAATAATCAAACAATTATTGTTATTAGTCATAATATGGATCATGCCCTTGAAATTGCAGATGAAGTTATAGTTATGAATGATGGTGAAATAATTGCAAGTGGAAATCCATTTGATATTTTTATGGATAAGGAATTAATAGAATATACTAAATTAGAGAAACCAAAAATAATAGATTTTATAGATTTATTAATTGAAAAAAATGATATTTATAATAAAATTTTAACTATAAAGCCTACTAATATTGATGATTTAGTATCAGCAATTGAAAGTTGTATATAAATATGGAATATGGATTTATTAAGAAAAATTCAATAATACATAGAATTAATCCATCATTAAAATTTGTTACATTTATTGTAATGATTGCAATGGTTTTTTTACCTTTAGGTTTTTTTGCACAATTAATAATTGGATTATTTTTAATTACAATATATTTATTTGCAAAAATTGGAATAAAAACATTTTTTAATATTATTAAATCTATATTATTACTTTTTTTGTTGTTGTTGTTAATAAATTGGTGTTTATATAAAGATCCAATTGCAGTGCAAATTCCAAATAATTATTTTGCTATGCAAATTGGTTCAGATAAATTGATCACAAATTGCGCATTATCAACTGGAAATTCATATGTTTCTAATTTGTGAGGAGGGGAAGTATTTGGCTTTTTAACTCCTGATATGTTAGATGGAACTTCATTGAAAATATCTGATGTATTAGATAAAGGGATAACATTAAATGGTATCCATTATACCGCATTACAATTATCAGGATCATCAGATTATAATTCACCAAACAGTGTTGTTTTATATCAATCTACTTGGTATACATTAAGTCCATACGCACTACAACTGGCATTATATGTATCTATAAAAGTATTTTTGATGATTTTGGCTGCAACAATATTAACAACAACTACATCTTCAATTGAATTAACATATGCACTTGAAGATATTTTATCTCCGTTAAAAATTGTAAAATTTCCAGTTGCTGAGGTTAGCATGATGATTGCAATTGCTTTAAGATTTGTTCCATCATTATTAGTAGAATCACAAAGAATTTTAAATGCACAGTCATCAAGAGGAATTGACTTTAAAAATGGAAATTTTATCGATAAAATTCGTTCAATGGTTTCATTGATTGTTCCTTTATTTAATATTTCATTTCAAAAATCAATGGATTTAGCAAGTGCAATGGAAGCTAGAAGCTATAATCCAAGATATTCAAGAACTAGATATAGAAAGTATAGTGTTACAATTATTGATTGAATTATCTTTGCAATATTATGTTTATTATTTGGTTTTTTAATTGGAATTACAATAAATAAATTGTTTTTTTCTCCATTTGGATTATTTGAGTTATCAGTTTTAATAGGATAATTATATGAATTACAAATTAGTTATTAGTTACAATGGAGCTAGATTTTATGGATTTGCAAAACAATTAAATTTAAGAACAGTTCAAAGCACAATTGAAAATGCAATAGATGAACTATTTGGAATTAAATTGACTGTTTTTGGCTCAGGAAGAACTGATAGATATGTCCATGCAATAGAACAGGTTGTTTCATTTAAGAGTAAAAATTTAAATATTGATCCAAAATCAATGATTAATGCAATAAACTCAAAATTAGATAATGATATAAGAGTGTTAGATTGTATTGAGGTTCCTGAAAGT
>JAHLFM010000039.1 GCA_018883815.1 Candidatus Ureaplasma intestinipullorum | reverse complement strand
GTTATATTTTCCATATTATAGACAAGATTTAATAAATATTTATGATATATCTGAAGAAATAATGAAGACAATTGATATTAATAAATTTAATACTACTCCAATTGTTTCACCAGTAATTAATTTTAATGCTAATAAATTATATGTTTTTAATAAGAAAATAAAAGATTATTTTGTTAATCTTGGTTTTATTGAAACCAAAACATATAATTTAACTTCAGAATCTTTATTAGATAAATTTAATTTGTATAATATTAAAACAAATATTGGTATTTTAAATCCTATTTCTAATGATAGAAAATATTTAAGACATAATTTAGTTGATCAAATGATAAATGTTTTAGTTTATAACATGAATCATAAACAGGAATTAGAAAATATTTTTGAGGTTCAAAAAATTCAATTTGATTATAAAAATGCTAATCATATTTTTAACGCCATTTTATGTTCACCAATTATTAAAAATATCATTACAAAAGAACAAGTAAATAATAATATTTATACTGCTTATAATATATTCGAGAGTTTAATAAAAATTTTAAACTTATCTAATATTCAAATTTGTAATACTAAATTAAATAGTAATGAATTTGAGTCAGATAGTTTTGAAATTAAAACTAATAATAAAACGATTGGATTTATAGGAAAAATTAATAATAAATTTTTAAAGAAAGAATATAAAATAACAAATAATGATTTATTTATTATTAATTTAAATTTAGATGAATTGTATTTATGCATTGATAAAACTATTAACAAAATCAAACCAATAAGCGAATTTAACCCTATTTATAAGGAAATTACATTTGAAAATCCAAATCATTTAAATATAAATAATATTTTAAATAAACTATATTTTGATAAAAATATTGAATCTATTAATTTATATGATTATTATAAAAATGCTGATAAAGATAGCTATACAATAAGTATTAAAATTCAATCATATGAAAAAACTCTAGATCAAGATGAAATTTCAAAATTATTTAATCAATGTTTATCAATTCTTGAAAAAGAAGGATTAATAGTAAGAAAGTAGGAATTATTAATGGAAAATAAATATGTTTGAGATTTAGATGATATTCTTGAATCTAAAACTCTTGATGATCTTTATTTATCTTGAAAAGAACAAATGGAAAAATTAATAAAGATTTATAATGATATTTTTATATCAGAGGAAAATTTTATTAATTGAATTGAAGAAAATGATAAATTTGATAAATTATTAAATCGTTTATACAATTATATTTCTAATAACCAAAATGAGGATTTAAGTAGCCCAATTTGAAATTCATGAGTTCAAAAACTTTCTAATGACACTGTTGAATTTAGTAATATAATGAGCAATTATTCTAATTTAGTTATTAAAAATGAGTCAAAAATTATTGAATATTTAAAAAATGACAAAATCAGTGAATATAAAAGAGAGTTTGATTTAATTTTTAAAAATAAAGACCATTTATTATCTGATAGTGAAGAAAAAATAATGGCACAATTAAATAGATATAGTTCAGGGTTTGAAGATATATATTCAGTTTTGACAGACAATGATTTGACTTTTGAAGACGCTTTAGATTCAAATGGGAACAAAGTTGAGATTAAAACTCAATCTGATATTTTTAAAAATTTAAAATCAACAGATAGAAAATTAAGAGAAACTTCTTGATTGAGTTTTCACAAGGCCTTTTATAATTTTAGAAATACATTAACAAAGACATTATATTACAACTATTTAATGTTGAATACAAATGCAAAAGCACGTAAATTTGAAGATTATATTGATCGCACATGTTTTGATGATGAAGTTGATAAAAAATTTATCCAAAATATTTATAAAAATATCAAAACTTACAGTTCTTCTATATATAAATACCAAGAAATTAGAAATAAATATTTAAAACATTTATTAAATATTGAAGAAGTAAAACCTTGAGATACAAGAATGGATTTATATCAAGAAAAAAACGAACAATATTCATTAGAAAACATTATTGAAGAGACTAAAAATGCTCTTAGTGTATTAGGTGATGAATATGTTGGATTATTAAATAAAGCTTTTGAAGAAAGATGGATTTCTTTTTTACCTAATCCTAATAAACAAACTGGGGCATACTCAATTGGTGGTATTAAGGGATTAAGAAAGTATTTTATATCAATGAACTTTGATAACACTATTAATTCTCTTTATACATTAGTCCATGAACTTGGTCACTCAATTAACAGCTACTATATTGTTAAAAATCAAAAAGTATATGTTGGTAATTCAATTTTTTATGCTGAAATTGCTTCAATTACAAATGAAATGTTGTTAAGTCATTATTTGCTTAAAAAACATGAAAACAATGTTGATAAAAAAATAATGATTTTAGATGAATTAATATCTGGTTTCATTGCTACTACAAGTAGACAAGTTATTTTTAGTAATTTTGAATGAATTGCAAATGAATGAGTTAATAATGGAAGTAATTTTGTTTATGAAAATATTGAATCAACATATTTAAAATTAATGCAAGAATATTTAGGAATTAAAAATATTAATAAATATGAATCAATTCCATATTTATATTCATTAATTACACCATTAAGAATTAGTCATTTTTATATTGGTAATTTTTATGTTTATAAGTATGCAATCGGACAAATTGCTGCAGTGATTGTTGCAAATAAAATCGCTAACAATGATCAAGAAATGAAGAAAAAATATTTTGAATTTTTATCTAGTGGAAATTCATTAAATCCAATAGACACAATTAAAATTTTAGGAATTGATTTTGAAGATCCCAATACTTGAATAGAAGTAAATAACATTTTTAATTCTTGATTAAATGAGTTTGAAAAATTAATTACTTTAAAATTAAATAAAAAATAAAATTATAATATATATATCGCTCTATTAGTTAATTTGGTGGGAAAATGATAATATATAAATATGGACGAAATTTTTAAGAATTTAGAAAAAATCATCTCAAATGATATTAAAAATGAGGATATAAATTTTTTAATACAAGATGATCCCAATTTATTTAATTACAGTAACATAAAAGAAATAAGATAAGTATTAAAAATATATAAAAAAATATTAAAATTATATAAGTAATCAAAATTGTGATTAAATTCAAATATTTCATATATTAATGTATTAATGAAAATGATGCAAAATAAAAAATTATAGAAAAAAATCTAAAAATATATATGGCGATTTATTTCTTGAATTGAATCAATGTTGTCTTTCTTTCAATTATCTTTAAACCTAATTATGAATTAGTGATGCAGTTTCAATATGAATATCATTTCAAAAATTCAATTTTTTTATACATTTTTTCCATTTTTGATAAATTATCAACTTTATTATTCTTTCATTACTACAGTAAAGATAAAAACTATAATGAGGAAGAAATTTCTGAATATATTTTGCGAAATATAAAGTTTTATAAACTTAGTTCATATTTAGTATTTCAAGATAAATGTAAAAATTCTATTTTAAAAAAAGAAATTGACTCTATCATTCATTCAAATTGTTTTAAATATTTGTTAAAAATTAGAAATACAACGTATCACTGTTTTAAACATCCCGTGTTGAAATATCATTTCAGCATCACTATAATGATTTGTTTTATTACTTTATTAAAATTGATAGATATTATAAAAAATAATATAATGCTATAATTATTTTATGCTTATTTACAAGGAACATATAATGGCTAAGAAAGAATTATTTACTAAAAAAGAGAAAGATTTAACAGTTTCTGTTCACTATTCTATAAGAGGATCATTAGCTAAAAAAGTAGAAGAAGATGCAGAAAAATACAACATAACTAAATCAAAAGTTGTTGATACTATTTTAGAAGATTATTATAAAGACAAATAATTAAAAATTATTTCATAATTATGCTAATTTTATGCTATAACTATAGTAGTTAAAAGGAATAATTATGGATATTCAAAAAGTAGAAAATTTAATTAACTTAATATCTACATTATCAACTAAAGAAGTTGAATTTTTGAAATCTCAGCTTAATTCTAATAATGATAAAAAAAACAATATGGAATTTTCTACACCAAATTGTTGCATACATTGTGGTTCAATTAAATTTCATAAACATGATAAAAGAAATAATAAACAAAGATATAAATGTTATGATTGTAAAAAGACCTTTACATCTACAACTAATTCTACAATCAACTATTTACATAAATCTCATTATGATAAATTTAAAAAGTTTATTGAATGCTCAATTAATAATTTATCATTAAAAAGAACTGCTGAAATTTGTAATATATCTGTTTCTTGTGCTTTTAATTGAAGACATAAGATAATTAATTATTTAACAAACAAACAACAATCAAATGAATTTATTATTGGATTAATAGAAATGGATGAAATTTATTTTAGAAATTTTAAAAAAGGAAATTTAAAAAATTGAATTTGTAGAAAATCAAGAAGACATGGTTATGTTTCGCATTTAGAAGACTCAGGGTTTAAGTAAAGATAAAGTATGTATAACTACTGCTATTGATAGAACAAAAAATATTTCAATTAATTTTATTGGATTTGGTAAACTAAATGCAGAAATTTTATATAATAACTATAATGATAAAATAATAGAACCAAATAATTCAAAAATAATAACAGATTGTGGTAGAGTTTATCTTGGATTTACAAAACAAATTGGTTGTGAATTAAAAATGTTATCTAAACATAATTCTAATAATCATAGGATTAGAAAAATGCCTATAATAGAAAACAATAACGGAGTTAGATATCATATTCAAAATATAAATAATTTTCATAGCCAAATAAAAGATATAATAAATAATAAGTTTAAAGGTTTAAGTTCAAAATATTTAATTCAATATATAAATTGAGTTAAATGATTAAGATTAAATAAAAATGATTTTTATTTAATGGTAGATAAATTAGTAAAGGATATGGTGTAAGTATGAATCATTGAAAAATAAATGGCATCAAATTATTAAGAGGAAATTGTTATGAAATAATAAAAAAAATGGAAAATAATTCAATTGATCATGTTATTACATCACCTCCTTATAATATGAATTTAAGGATTAGAAATGGAAAATATTGTTCAAGACAAATTGTTAAAGAATTTTCAACAAAATACAATGGTTTTGATGACAATTTACCTATGGAAGAATATTTTGAATTTCACAAAAATGT
>JAHLFM010000038.1 GCA_018883815.1 Candidatus Ureaplasma intestinipullorum | reverse complement strand
ATTTAGCACTAACTGCTTATTAATAAATTTATATATGCAATTAATCATACAATCACTTGCTTATTAATATATATATATACCTATGCTATTAGTATTTATGAATAAATATAGGTTAGTTTTATTTTTTTTCTAATAATATTCCATAATTTTTACACAAAAATTCCAAGAATTTTTCAAAATTATTCTAATTTTCCTTTGTTTTTCTATTTTTATTCCTATTTTTTTATAAAATAATTACAAAATTAGGAAAATATAATTATGTTAATAAAATTAAAAATCTTTTTATCTTCTCTACTATCAATTGGATTATTAACTGGGGCAATTATATTAACAGTTCAACTTGCTCATATTCCATTAGATCCAGGACAAAATATTATTGATAATTATGGTAATATTATTGCATTTTGTGTAGTATTATATACTGGATTTATTGTAAGTATTATATATACAATATATTTACTATATATTGAATATAAAAAGAAACAAATTGATCAATATTATAAAAACAATGAAAAAAATATATAAATTATTTAGAAGATCTCAAAATAGTTATAAACTAACAACTTATATTGTTTAATGCATGCTCTTTTTAGACTAGTTAGAGAGTTTGATATAATTTGCCCAGAAAAGAGTCAAAAACGGAAAATTTATCTCTCAAACTCTCTAAATAAAGAAAAAATACACATCTAGTGTATTTATTTTATATTAATGTATAACTAATGAAAGTAAACCAATACCAACAGCAAATAAGATTGAAGTACTACAAACATCTACAGTTGTTGCAATTAATGGTGTAGACATAACTGTTGGATCGATTTTAAATCTAATTGCTACTAACGGTAAAATTGATCCTAGCAATTTGGAAAGCATAACTGCAATTCATAAAGATATTGAACTAGCAGTTGATGCTATCATTGCAATTGCATAAGTATCGGAAATGTTTAAATTTCCAATTGCATTAGTATTAGAAATATCTCTAAAAGCAGGAATTGCAAAATAAACAGCTAATCTAGCCATATTAAATAATGATAAAAGTCCACCTAATAATAATCCAATTTGAAATTCTTTAATGATAACTTTTTTATATTCTTTCCGGGTAATCTCTCCAACAGCTAAGGCTCTAATAACTGTTGCTGCAGATTGCGAACCTGTATTCCCCGATGTTCCTGTAATTACAGGAATTATTGGCACTAATAAGACAGTTGACAACCCTAATGTTACACTAATACCTCAATTTTCAAAACGGTCAATAACAATTGAAGTTAATGTTGCACTTATCATTAGTATTAATACTCAAAACAATCTTGACTTTACAATAGATCAAACTGTTGATTTAATATAACTATCATTTAATTTTTGAATACCATACATATGGTAAATATCTTCAGTTGTTTCTTCCTCAATTGCTGGAAGAATATCATTATCATTAATGATTCCAACTAACACTCCTTCATTATCTACAACTGGAAGAGTTGGTAAATTATAATCTTGAATAATAGAAATGATATCTTCAACGTCATCAGTTGGGTGAACATACATTACATTTTGTTCCATAATTGTATCTACAGTTTTAGATGTATCATCAGCAAAAAATAGTGCTTCAATTTGAACTTGGCCAATTAGTTTTTTATTTGAGCTTGTTACAAAGAAACTTAGATTTCCTTCTATTTTATCAAATGTATTTTTATAAATATTAATACATTCCTTAATTGTATAATTATCATTAAAAGAAATATAATCAGGGTTCATAATAGAACCAGCTTCATCATTTTCAAATTTTGAAATTTCTTTAATTAATGATCTTTGTTTAGAAGTTAAACACAATAATATTTTCTTAAATAAATCATCGTTTTTGTTTGCAATATCTAAAATTTCATCAGGATAAAGATATTTTAAAATAATTTTAAGTTGATTATTATTAGTTTCTTGAATGATATTTCTTTGTAGTTCATCAGAGAAAAATCTAAATATATTATTATGTTTAGTTGTGCTTAATGCCATTAAGATAAATATTACAACATCAATATCTTCAATTGCTTCAATTGATTTTACAACTGTATTTAATTGATTTTTTTTAATTAAACGTTGAATAGCAACAACGTTTTTAGACTTGTAATATTTTTGGAGCAAGCCTATAATTTGTATTATTTTTGATTTGTTGTGTTTCATAATAATCCATATAACCTCCTCCTATAAGAAAAAACATTATATTAAATTTATACCAAATTTATAAATCAATAATTTTAAATTTTCAAAATATTCATCATATTTTTCTAATTTTTCATTAATTGAAATTCAATTCGGCTTAACAATTTTAATTATATCTTTATATCTTTCATCAAAATTATAAAAATATGTTTTTATCCCAAGATCTTTAATTAATTTAATATTTTGATAGATTAACATTTTATTTTGTTCTAAATTAATATCTAATAAGTTTAGTTTAAAAATTATTTTATTAAATTCAATATTAAGCAAATTTATTTTTCTCTTAAAACCATTTATATTAAAACTATTGCTTAATAAATGATCTAATGGATATTCAATTAAGATTGGTTTTGGATTTGTAATGTCTTTATATTTTTGTAAGCTTTGCATACAAATCCATCTTAACATTATTGTATATATACCTTTGTTTAATGTATATTCTTTTATATCATCTATATCAAATAGTAGATGATCAACTGAACTTACTTTTGGAATATACCAACCATATTTTGAAGATGTAAGATTTATTTCTAGACTCTTAGGTCCAAAATATTTTTGTAATTTTTTTATTTCCTCATAATTTATCCTTGGTTTAATATCTTTTAGAGGATTATAAACTTTAATAATATTACTTGTAGAATTATTATTTTTAATTGATAGTCTACACATATTTATCAATTGAACATTATCATATGAATGCAAACCATATATAGAACAAGATAATTGAAAATTAACTTGAATTTTTTGCTTACCAAACACCAGTTCATGCGGAATGTTTTGAATATGAGTTTCTAATGTTTTTAATGGATCATTATTTGCTCTAATGTTTTTATCATTTCCTTCATAAACAACAGATAAATTATTTAAATTAACATTATTTAATGGTATATATAAAGCATATTCATTTTTTCTAGTAATAAAGAAAATTGGTTTATATTGTCTAAGTGCATCAACAAAACAATCTAATAATTTTTGTTGCATATAATTAGACATATGATTTCCTAATTGAATTGGCAAATTAAAGATATTAGTAAAATTAATAATAATCATTAGTCCTAATTTATTTTTTAACTTAGATTCATTTATAGTTTTAATTGCAATGTTTTCTTTATAAAAATTATTTATTTCAAAATTAGAAGCTTTATTAAGTTCATTAATTTTAATAATAAAGTTTTGAATATAATTACTTGAAAAATAACAGATTAAATATAAGATTAAAATAAATAATGATTGGATTAATATATTTTCAATTGGTTGATTTTTAAATAGTAGATAAAAAATTAATATTAATAATCCAATATATATTAAAATAAATGCAAAATTAACAATTCTATTATTTTTTAATTTTAATAACCTAATTGTAATAACAAAGCAACTTGTGATAATAACTAAAATAAAGTGATAAACAATATTTAAAAATCCAATATTATCAAATATAGCTAACAATATTAATGAAAATAAAATAGTGATTAAAAAACTAAAGAACAATGATTGTTTATATGAAACACCAAGAACTAACAATAGAGGTAAATATAAAACTATAATTGTTCGAGTTTCTGGATACCATTTATATGCTAATAGAATTCCAAAGAATGATAATCCACCCATAATCATTCCAAAGATAATATCAAACAATCTTTTATAGTTTTTAGTTAATTTGACAGCAAATTTTTTAATTAATTTAAAATCAAAAAGATAATTCAATCCAAAGTATATTAGAAAAACTCCTACACATATGGCAAAATTTATCAATACTAAATAAATATAATTATTAAAATTTATTGTCATTATTTTTTCCTAAGAATATAAATAGGTATATAATCATTATATATTTTGATTATTTTTACAACATATATTTTTTATTGAGAGGGTTTGAAAATGGTTTTTGAACTTAATAGTTTAGTATCTCCATTAACAACCAACATTGATATTGGAGCCACAATTTTATTAGCAGTTTGTACTGCTTTAGTTTTATTTATGGTTCCAGGATTGGCTATTTTTTATGGTGGATTAGTTCGTAAGAAAAATGTATCTACAATTATGGCTCAATCATTCATATCTATGGCAATAGTTACAATGATATGAATTTTTGGTGGGTTTGGTTTAGCCTTTGGAACAACTCAAGGTGGATTTATTGGTAACCCTGCAGATTATTTCTTATTTAGAAATATTTTATTCACAGATGGATGAAAAAATTTAGGTATGGTAGCTAGTGACCAATATGCTGCAGGTGTTCCATTTATTTTATTCTTTTTATTTCAATTAGCATTTGCAATTATTACTCCAGCATTAGTTTCAGGTGCATTTGCTGATAGATTAAGTTTTAGAGGATATATTATTTTTACAGTTTTATTTACTTTATTAGTATATATTCCTGTTTGTCATTGAATTTGAGGTGGTGGATTCCTAGCTTCACATGGAGTAATAGATTGAGCTGGAGGAATTGTTATCCACGCTACTTGTGGTTTAGCTGCAATTGCTTCTGTTGTTGCATTAAAGAAACGTAAAATTCTTGGCAAAGAAGATTTATCGCCTAACTCAATTCCATTAGTTGCAATTGGTGCAGGTATTCTTTTCTTTGGTTGATTTGGATTTAATGTTGGTGGAGCTTGTTTGATGCCTAATACTATAAATACTCAAGGTGCAATATCTGCAGGTTTATCAGCGTTTGCTAACTCATTTATTGCAATGTGTATTGCGATGATAGTATGAATTATTTTTGATAAAATTACAAAAAAACATACATCATTAATAAGCATCTTAACTGCTGGTGTTGCAGGATTAGCTACAATTACTCCAACTGCTGGTTTTGTTCCAATTTGATCAAGTTTAGTAATTGGATTTGTTGGTGCTGTAATTTGTTATTGAATGTGTCAGCTTAATCATCATACTCACTTTGATGATGCATTAGAAGTATGACCAGTTCATGGTATCGGTGGAATTGTTGGATCATTATTAGTTGGAGCGTTTGCTACAACGACTGTAAACCCAGTTATTTTAGGACCAACACAACACATTGGTGGTTCATTAGGTAGTGGATACTTATTTGGTATGCAAGTTGGTGCAATTGCTTTAGTTTGTGCTTGAACATTTGTATTTAGTTTAGGAATTTTCTATTTAACTAAATTCACTCATGACGAAGCAACTCCAAAACAACAAATAATTGGTTTAGACAAAGTATATTTTGATGAACAAGCATACAGTGATGGTATTAAACACGAAATTAATGTGTAACAAAAAAATATGGTAGTTATTGATTAACTTCCATATTTTTATTTTCATTGTTGCTTTCTTCGATTTTGATAATTCTATCTGATAAAAGTTTAAAGTCCTTTTCAATTTGTTTATAAACTTGTGATGGGATTTCGAATTGAACTCCATCAACATTATAAACTTGAAGTATTCAAACAAAGTCAAATAAATTATCAAACGCCAAATCTAAAATTTTGTTATTTTCCTTATCAATAATTGCATATGAATTAAAATTAAGAAAAAATTCTAGGTTATCTAAATCTTTAATTTTAGTTTTATATGGATCTTCCTGTAAATTAAATTTAGCAAGAAAATTATCCTTTACATTTTTATACATGTCTTCGTTATAATCACGATAACATGCTTGCATTGTTGTTGGATACAATCCAGCTTTATAATAAAATTTTAACATTTTTTTCACCTACAAAAATATTATAAAGTATGTTTATTGATTTAAAAAAATTTTTTCATGAATCTCATAAATTGGTAAATTTTGTTAAAAAGTAGATTTATTATTGTTTTCACTAGATAATTTGATATTATATATTATGTGCAGATGTAGTTCAATGGTAGAACGCAACCTTGCCAAGGTCGAGACGCGAGTTCGATTCTCGTCATCTGCTCCACTTTTAAATTAAACTTGTCATAATTGACAAGTTTTTCTTTTTATATATTAAAAAAAATTGTCTAAATCAAACTATTTTGTAAAATAAAATCATTAATATTTTTATTATGTCAGTAAAACCAAGATATTTAGATTCTAATTATGGATATTATTATTCTCCACAAATTAATGTAATTCATTCTAAGCCAATAGATAATTTTAAATCTGTAAAATGTCCAAAGTGTAATTATGATTTAAAATTAATTAGAATTAGTAATATTTATAAATATGTTTGTGCCCATTGTAAATATATAATGAGATTTTCAGAATACCAAAAAAGATATAACAATATTAATTGAAATAAAATAATTAAAAAAGGCATTTCTTTGTATTCTTGAAAAGACAATTGTCCAAATTGTAAAAGTATAATTTCATATATTTCATATTGTATAAATGCAAATTTTGGAGATGAATCATTATTTATATTTAAACCAATATTGTTAGGAAAATGCAATAAAATAGATAGTTTTATTATGAATGTATGTAATGTTGTAAATATGTTTCCAGATAATAATAACTTAAGTGCGCACATTTTTTGTATACATTGTGATGCGCCAATTAGTTATAACAATCTTGAAAAATCATTTTTAAATCAAACTAAATACGGCCTAGAATACACAATAAAACAAAGTGAAATTACAAATATTAATTTAGAACCCGAAGATGTTAATAAACTATTAAATTATTTGGAAAGGTATTAATATGACTATTAAATTTGTGGCAAATATTTTAAATAAAACAATTTTTTATCAAAAATATAAATATATAAGTCTAGAAAAATTGTTAAAAATTATTGAATCACCAAATTTTATAGTTGTTGAATTTATTTCAAGTAAAAATGAAAATATACATCATGTTCCTAATGCTTACCAAATTTTAAAAACAAATTATGAAAATATCTTGCAATATATTTCTAATAAAAAAACAATTATCATTAATAATGGAACAATTGGTTCAAGATTTTATTATAATTTTTTAATTAAAAATGGATATCATTGTTATATTTTAAAAAATAATTGAAAATAGCAATTTGTGGCATAAAAAATGCCACTACACACAAAAAAATTGCTTAGTGCTGCTTTATTTCTAACCTGACACGGTTCGCGTTTTTATGTTGTAATGACATGGCTATTATATCATTATTTTTTTTATTTTTTGATATATTATTTTATATATAGGTAAATAAATTATAATTAGTGGTAGACAAAATGAATGAGACTATAATATTTGCATTATCTGCATCAAAAAAATTAGCTGAAAAAGTTGTAAAAGAATTAGGTATTGATTTATCTCCAATTTCTGTTCAAAGATTTGCAGATGGAGAAATTTTAGTGACTCCAGAAATTACAGTGAGAGGTCAGGATGTTGCTATTATTCAATCAATTAGCGATCCAATAAATGAAAACTTAATGGAACTTTTAATTGCAATTGATGCTTTAAAAAGATCTTCTGCAAACTCAATAAATGTGATTATTCCATATATGGGATATGCAAGACAAGACAGAAAAACAAATCCGCATGAGCCAATTACATTTAAATTAGTTGCAAACATGTTAACAACAGCTGGAGCAACTAGAGTTTTGACTTTTGATATTCACTCTGATCAAACTCAAGGTTTTTTTGATATCCCATTTGATTCAATTAAGGCATCTCTTTTCTTATTAGATTATTTTATTCAAAAAACCAAAATAGGAAATTTTGTAGTTGTCTCACCAGATTATGGTGGTGTAAAAAGAGCAAGAGACATAAGTTTAAAATTTGGTTTACCATTAGCAATTGTAGATAAGAGACGTCCTGCGCCCAATCAAGTAGAAGTGACTCAAGTATTAGGTGATATAGTAGGTAAGCATTGTGTAATGTTTGATGACATGATTGATACTGGTGGAACTGTAATTGCAGCCGCTAAACTACTAAAAGAAAAAGGCGCACAAAGCGTATCTATTTTAGTTACTCATGGTTTATTTAATAAAAATGCATCAGAGAATTTTAATGATGCAATTAAAAAAGGATATATTAATAATATTTTAGTAACTGATACAATTGAAAAAGATAATAATATTGATGGTCTTGATATAGTTAGTGTATCTAAACCAATTGCAAAAGTAATTGAATTATTTAAAAAAGGTACAGGTTCATTAAGTTATATTATTAAAGATGGCAATAGTGATTTGTCAACTAAAATTCAAAAATATATATCTACACATAAATAATGAAAAAGAAAATAAAAGAGATTATTGTTGTTGAAGGAAAAACAGACACTAATAAATTAAAATCAATATTTGATGTTCAAACTATTGAAACTAATGGTTCTGAAATTTCAAAAGAAACATTAAATTTAATTAAATTAGCAAATCAAACGCATGGTGTAATATTATTTTTAGACCCTGATGGCCCAGGAGAAAAAATAAGAAAAACAATTATTAATTATGTCGGTGAAAATATTAAAAATTGTTTTATTTCTAAAAAAGATATAAAATCTTGTTCTAAAAAAATTGGAATTGCTGAAGCTAATGACGATGCAATTATATCTGCAATTGAAAAAATTTCTGAATTCAATCCTAATACGTCGTCTATAACATTAGAGGAATGAAATAAATTAAATATTAATTCAAAACAACAAAGAGAAATAATAACAAAGCATTTAAATATAAGTTATAGTAATAATAAACAATTATTTAAAAGGATAAATATGTTAGGCTTAACATATAATGATATTTTAAATATTATTATTAAATATGAAAACGTTTGAAAATAATTTTAAATTAACTGTTGCATCAACTCCAATCGGAAACATTCATGAAGCCTCAGAACGGCTAATTGAAAATTTTGAGCATGTTGATATTTTGTTATGTGAAGATACAAGAATTGCTAAAAAGCTTTTTAAAACATTAGGTATAAAAAATAAACCTGAATTTATAAAGTATGAAAAATTTTCAGAAAATCATATGAATGATCAAGTTATTGAATATATTAAAGAAAATAATTGAGTAACATTAATTTCTGATGCAGGTTACCCATTAATAAGTGACCCTGGTTATCCATTAGTTAATGAATGTTATAAAAATAATATTGCTATTGAAGTAATAAATGGTCCTTCTAGTTTAATACATGCATTAGTAATGAGTGGTTTTAGTTCCCAAAATTTTAGTTTTTTAGGTTTCATTGGAAAGACAAAAACAGAAAGAAAAACTCAACTAGAAGTATATAAAAATATCAAGACAACTTTAATTGTTTTTGAATCTGTTCATCGGCTTGTTGATTGTTTAAAAGATATTTATGAAGTTTTAGGTGATGTAGAAATTGCAATTTGTCGTGAACTTACTAAATTGCACGAGGAAATAATAAGAGATTTTATTTCTAATATTGACTTAAACAATATAACTTTAAAAGGTGAATTTGTAATTGTGATTAATAACAATAATATTAAATTAACCAATTTTAATAATTTTGATATTACAAATGAAATTAAGCAAATGTTATCTAAGAATATTCATACTAAGGAAATAAGTAATTATTTATCTAATAAATATAACATTAAATCTAAAGAAATATATAATTTGATTATAGAGATAAAAAATGAAAAATAGATCTAAGTTATATAGTCAAATTAGACCAAAAAGCATTATAGATGTTATTGGTCAATCTCATTTATTATCAAGTGATAGCATAATTCAAAAAATGGTTGAAAAAAATTATGTTTGTTCACTTATTTTTTATGGTCCTCCTGGAATTGGAAAAACAAGTTTAGCAATTGCGTTGTGTAATGATTTGCATTTAAAATATGGAGTCTATAATTCATCTATAGATTCAAAAGATAAGTTGCTAGAATTGGTAAATTATTCAAGGGTTTATGGTGATGAATATGTTTTAATTATTGATGAAGTTCATCGATTAAATAAAGACAAGCAAGACATTTTATTACCATTAATTGAACATCAAAATATTAAGGTGTTTTTAACAACAACAGAAAACCCGTTTTTTGTAATAAATCCAGCATTGAGAAGTAGGTGTCAAATTCTTGAACTTAAACCAATTAGTGTTGATGAAATGGTGAAAGGATTATCTAGAATTAATAATGAATATCTTCATTTGAAAATTACAGATGATGCATTAAAAAGAATTGCTACATCAACTAATGGAGATCTACGCTCAGCAATTAATTTATTAGATTTATTAGTTAATTTGTATTCTGATAAAGATATTACAAATGATATTTTAGATAAGATAATTTTGCATAATTATGTTTTAGGCAGTGATGATGATGATGATATACATAACTTAAAATCAGCTTTTCATAAATCAGTTAGAGGATCTGATGTTAATGCTTCAATATATTATTTACATAGATTAATACAAATAGGAGATTTTGAAGCAATATATCGTCGTTTGACTGCTATGGTATACGAAGATATAGGATTGGCTAACCCAAATCTTGCAGTTAGATTAAAAACCGCAATCGATTCTTCACGTTTTTTAGGAATGCCAGAATGTGTATTGCCATTAACATCAATAGTGATAGAAATGGCATTAAGTCCTAAATCAAATTCTACAGCTATTGCTATAAATAATGTAAAATTAGATATAGATAATGGAAATTTATTTTCAGTTCCTCTTCATATTCGAGATAGTCATTATAAAAATGCAATAAAACTTGGCGTGAAAGGATATAAGTATCCACATGATTATAATGGTAATTATGTTGAACAAGAATATTTACCATTAGAATTATTAGGTAAGGTTTATTATGAACCGGGTTTAAATCCAACTGAAGAAAAGATTTATAAAAACTATAAATTATTTATTGAAAATGCATTAAAAAAACAAGGAAACTAATTTATGAATAAAAAAGCTTATATTACAACACCAATATATTATGCAAGTGGAAAACCACATATCGGACATGCTTATACAACAATTTTAGCCGACATTATAAATAGATATAAAAAATTATTTGGTTATGAAACATTTTTTGTAACAGGTACTGATGAACATGGACAAAAGATTGCTCAAAAAGCTCATGAAAATAATATTACACCAAAAGAATTTGTTGATAAATGTTCAGAAAACTTTAAAAATCTCTTTAATATTTTAGGAATTAAATATGATCGTTTTATAAGAACAACTGATGAAGATCATAAACATGTTGTTAGAGAAACTTTTAAAACATTATATGATAAAGGTTTTATATATTTAGATAATTGAACTGGTTATTATTGTGTGCAATGTGAAGAAACATTAACTGATAGTCAAATTATAAAAAAAGATAATGAATTGTATTGTGAAATTGGACATAAAATTATTGAGAAAAATGAAGAATCATATTTTTTTAATATCCATAATGACGCACAATGATTAAAAGAATATTATTCTTCTCATCCCAATTTCATTATTCCACAATATAGAGTTAATGAGCTTGAAAATAATTTTTTAAATAATTTGACTGATTTATCAATTTCTAGAACATCGATTGATTGAGGTATAAATGTTCCTATAAATAATAAACATGTTGTATATGTTTGATTAGATGCATTAATGAATTATTTGAGTGCTTTGGGATATAAAAGTAATCATGATGATAATTATCAAAAGTTTTGAGCTGATCCAAATTGTGAAAAAATTCAATTAATGTCAAAAGAAATAATTAGATTTCATTGTATTTATTGACCTTTAATTCTAAAAGATATAGATGCAAATCTTCCCACAACAATTCTATCCCATGGATGAATAGTTACAAAAGAGGGTAAAATGTCTAAATCATTAGGTAATGTAATTGATCCTATTGAATTAGTTAATGTTTATGGCCGTGATCAATTGAGATATTTTATTATTAAAGATTTACCAACATATAAAGATGGAATATTTAGTTATGATATATTTGAAGAAACTATTAATGCAGATTTAGCTAATAATATTGGAAATTTAATTAGTAGAACAATTGGAATGTTAACTAAATATAATAATAAAATTATCCCTAACTATAGTGGTTGTGTTTTATCAATGGATAATGAACTAGAACAATTAATTAAAGATACAATAAAGGAAGTTGAAATTGCAATTCAAAACTTAGAATTAGAAAAATGTGCAATCTCAATTATTGAATTAGTAAAATATGCAAATAAATATATTGAGGATAATAAACCATGAGAATTGTTTAAGAATGGTAAATTAAATGATTTAAATTCATTATTGAATCATTTATGTTTAGTAATCCAAACAATAATGTTATTGTTATCTCCGATATTAATAGATGGAGTGAAGTTAATGTCTAAACAAATGAATATTGATTTAAATAGTCTATCTATATTAAGAGTTTTAGATTTTAACTCATTAAATGGATTAAGAGTAAATGATTCTTCTCCTATTTATGCAAGAGTTGAAAAAAAATAATAATATTGTGAGAATGTGTAAAAGTGGTTGATTAATAAAAAAGATTAGCCAAATGAATTAATTGATAATTTATCTTTAAAAGGATATTTTATTAGTAAATTATATTGTCTAAAAAGATTGTGATTAAAACATAAAATTTAACAAGTTTAGATAAAATCTTTTATAATTATAAAAAATGGTAAGGCATAATAAATTAAACAAAAAAACCATCATTCGAGCATCAGTTGCAACTTTATTTGGTCTTGCAACTGTAGGCTTAATAACAGGATTGAGCGTTGATTGAAGTTTTCCATCTTGAATTTATATTTCGGGTTCTTCAACAATGCAACAATTTTTACAATCAATATCAGATATATACTCTCCATCAGAAGTTATTATTGACGCAGGAGGTTCTTCTGTTGGTGTTGATAATTTAATAAATGGTAAAAAAAATATTGCATCAAGCTCGAAGTCTCCATCAAAATCAACTGCTGGAATTCCTTCATATGATAATAATTTAGAAGTAGTTGGCAAATACCAGCAACAATGACAAAAAGAAAATATTAAAACAGTTTCAATTGCATTTGATGCAATTGGAATTGTTTATAAGGATACGGGAATATTAAAAGGCAAAGATGTTGTAATAACTCAAAATACAATATTATGGTTGTATTTAGCATTTTCAGGTTATCAACCTGTTAATGGTCTTAATTTAATTCCTAATTCATGAGAATTAGATACTAGTAATCCTGAAAATAATCTTGTACCATTTGCAAGAACTGGTGGTTCAGTGCAATCTGGAACTGCTGAATCTTTCTTGTTAGATTCTAAATTGTTAAAAGAAAAAGGCAACTATGATGCTGCACATGTTTTGATGCAATATAGTGCATTAAGTAAAACTCCAATACTAGCCAATGATCCAGTAAATGATGAATCTATATATTCTATATTACATAGTGGACAATATGGTTCATATGTAAAAACTACTAGTGAGTCTAATTTACAAACATGACAAAGTGTTAAAAGTTATTCAGGCAAAGGAATTCCAATAACTTATTTATCTTCTGGATTTATAAAGAGTAATTATCAAGATATTATAAATTCTGGATATAAAATTGCAATGTATTCAACCGATGAAAATGATGCTAATCCAATTTCATTATTAAATATTAGTAATAATAAGGTAACATCTGATAATATTGGTATTGGTTATAATTGATATAGACCAATGAATTTAATATTAAGTGGCAATAGTGCAGAATATATTAAATCTTTTGTTCAATGAATTATTGGTAGTATGTTATTTGAAAATTCTTATATAATGGAAATTTATAAAGAACAGGGTTTTATTCCACTAGACGCAACAACTATAAAAACAATGTTTCATCCTAATGATCAAAAAGGTAGAAATATGATAGATAGCATTTATCAATATGCTCAATCAAATCCAGATAGTAATTATAATGAATATTTAAAAATTGGTTCATCAAATATATATTGAGATGATTTTTGAACAAAAGGTTCAGATTATTCTTTAATTCAATCTGATCAGTACAACATTAGAAAATCTAGTGATATTTGATATGGAGCATATAAGACCAAATAATTAATATGAAAAATAATATCAGAAAAATATTAAAAAAACAAAATACAACAAATAATATAGCAAAATATGTTTCTACTTTTTTTGCATGATTTTTGGTTGCAATATTTTTAGGATTAATTGGATATATTATTTATTCAAGTGCGCCTGGATTTGAAGAATATGGATTTAATAATATTATTTTTAATGATAAATATAATATTAATGACTCAACAAATCCAAATGCATCAATATGGCTACCATTGTCAATTACAATAATAGTTACAATTGGTTCATTATTGATATCAACCCCACTTGCAATTAAAACTTCAATGTTTTTGCATTTTAGAGTTAAAAATGAAACTATTAAAAAAACTTTAAAAATTATTATTAATATAAGTGCTGCAATTCCATCAGTAATATTTGGTTTATTTGCATCACAAACATTTGGAACACTAATTAAACAAATATTTGGTTTAGATACAACTCAAACAGTTTTAACAGCAATATTTATGTTGTCATTCATGTTAATTCCTACACAAATATCATTAATTATTAATGCATGTGAAGGAGCTAATAATAGTTATATATCATATACTTTATCATTAGGAAATACAAAAACTAAAGCAATTTATAAAGTTTTTAGATCTCAAATAAGAAAAGCAATAATAATTTCAATAATAGTAGCTGCTGGTAGATCCATTGGTGAAACAATGGCTGTTTCAATGATTCTTTCTTCACAGGATTATGGTAATGTTATTCATGGTGGACTAATCAGCATTTTAAAATCATCATTAAGTCCATTGGGAGCCGTTATTTCTATGGGTATGTTTTCTGAAAATGGAGGAGAAGGCTTACGTGGATTATTATATGCATTTGGTGTAGGAATGTTTATTGTTGTAATGTTAATTAATGCGGTAGTTATTTTTGCATCCGGAGAAAGAAATAAATCAACTTGATTTACAAAATTGCAAAATTCAGTTGGCGGATTTATTTCAATAGTTCCAAATCAAATTGGTATTTGGCTTGAAAAAATAACATACCATTCTCCGATTAAATTGAACAATACTAATTATGATAAGTACTTATCAAGATATATTGTCCATAGAATTCAAACAAACAAATGAATGTATGTATATTCATGATATAAAAGATTTTGAGAAATTGTATCAACACTAATAGTTTTTGGATTTATTGCATGAATTGGATTAGAAATAATTGCAAGAGGATTGGTTGCGTGTTCTTTAACATCATCAACAGTGGGTTCATATTTAAAAAATACAACAGGACAGGCAACACTTAATACTTTGCTATTAATTCTTGTTTCTATTATTTTAAGTTTACCATTATCTTTAATAATTGCAATTTGGTTAAATGAATATGCAAAAAATAAGAAAATCAAAAAAACAATATTATTTTTTATTGATTCACTTGGTTCAACTCCATCAATTATTTTTGGAATGTTTGGTTTAGTATTTTTTATTGAAACTTGTGGAATTGCTGCAGGTGGACATATGGGTAAATCATTGCTTGCAGGTATATTAACAATTATTATTGTTATATTGCCAACGTTTACAAGAATGATTCAACAATCATTAGAAGCAATTCCAATGTCAATCAGAGAAAATAGTTATGCATTAGGTAATTCTAAATGATATACAATTAAAAAATTAATTTTACCTCAAGCATATAAAGGGATTATTTCATCAACAATAATTACAGTAGGAAGAATTCTAGCAGAAACTGCCCCTTTATATTTAACTGCAGGATTATCAAGTAGTTCAAAAATTGCATTATTAAATCCAGGTCAAACATTAACAACTCGAATTTATGCTCAATTGTTTAATAATAATGCATCAGAATCTTTAAATATAATGTGAGAGTCAGCATTTATAGTTTTAATTTTAGTAATTGCATTAATATTAATTGGTTATGTTTTTATTCCATATTGACCAGAGTTTAAATCAATGATAATTACTTATTGAAATATTGAAAAAAGTATATATAAATTTAATGATAAAGCAAATTGATCAAAATACGATTCACAAATTTATAAAAATATTTTATATTTAACAGATCATCAAGCTAAAAAATTAAAATTAAAACACAATGAATTAATTGCATTCAAGAAAAATAAGAAAAAAATAATTGTTCAAATTATTGATGAACATAAGATGAAAAAAATTGAAGATGAAGCACAATTTATAAATATTGGTAGGTAATATATGTCAAATGTTAAAACAAAAGAAAATTATATTTTAAATTATGAAAAGGATATTAAGTCTTGAAATAGTCAAGATATTTATATTCAATTAAAAAAAGCTAACATCTTTCAAAAAATCAATATATTCAATAAATTGTCAACAAATCAATGATTAGAATACAAGGCATATTTAAAATCTAAAAAAACTAAAATTAATTCGAAAAAACCAGATTTTAATTATGAAAACGATTTTGAAATTAGAAACTTTAATTTATGATATTCTCGCGGAAAAAAACAAGCTTTATATAATATTAACTTTGATATTCCTAAAAAACAAGTAACCGCACTAATTGGTCCTTCTGGCTGTGGTAAATCAACATTTATTAAGAATTTAAATCGTATGAATGATGAAATAGAAGGTGTAATTACTGAAGGTGATATTTATTTTGATGGAAAAAATATGCTTTCTAAAAATATTTTGGAAATAAGAACAAGAATTGGAATGGTATTCCAAAAACCGACACCATTTGATATGAGTATTTATGACAATGTTGCATTCGGCCCGATATCTCATGGTATTAAAGATAAAGCAATATTGGATAAAATTGTTAAACAAGCATTAATAGATGCAGCATTATGAGATGAGGTTGAAAATGATTTAGAAAGAAAAGGAACCGATTTATCTGGTGGTCAACAACAAAGATTGTGTATCGCAAGGGTTATTGCAATGCATCCAGAAGTAATTTTAATGGATGAACCTACCAGTGCATTAGATCCTATTGCAACCTCTAAAATTGAGGAATTAATATTAAAGTTAAAGGAAAATTATACAATTGTTATTGTTACTCACTCAATGACACAAACTCAACGTGTGAGTGATAAAACAGCATTCTTTTATAAAGGTAAATTAGTTGAGCACGGAGATACTAGACAAATATTTACAAATCCAAAAGAAAAATTAACAAAAGATTATATTTTAGGAAGGTTAGATTAGTATGTCAATTAATTTTCAATTTATTAAATCATCTGAACATCAATTATTCAAAGAATTCAAACATATTTATAAATATGTAGTTGAATCTCATCATTTTATGTACGAAACATTGGTGAAGAAAACTGATAATATGAATTTAGGATTTGAACAAAAAATAATTGATAACATTCAATTTAGATATAAACAAGTTGACATTATGATTAGTGATTTATTAAGTAATTGTGTATGAAATATTCAAAAAAATGAACCTCGTGCTAATCATTTAAGATTTATTATTGCAATTATTAATAGTCTTCGTGATTTAGAATCAATGAATAATAGTTATTTATCTTTATTGAAGTTTTTTATGAAACGCCAATTATCCCAAGACATTTATAAGCATTTTTTAGAAGCTTATAAAATTACTAATAATGTTTCAACAACAATTTTAGAAGAACTTGAAACACATAACCGTTTATATGATAATAACGAAAGATTAATTAATACTTTTATTGATTATCATAAATATTTAAAAAACCTAATTAGAACAAGTATTTTAATATATAGTGAAAATAACAATATGTTAGATAATAAAACATTGATTGATTTAATTACTAATTTTGGAATTCTTGAAAGAATGGTTGAAAGCCAAGAAAGCATTATTAATGCTTTTAGTTATATTAATCATATAAATTAATTTTTATATTATAAATAGCAAAAAAATATCTTATAATATAAAAGATATTGGAAGTGTACTCAAGTGGTCCAAGAGGGCACCCTGCTAAGGTGTTAGATCGGGTTTCCGGTGCGAGAGTTCGAATCTCTCCACTTCCGCCATTTTAAAAGTAAAAATTCTCTATTTTTAGAGGATTTTTTTTATAATAATAAATATGAATAATAAATATCGTTTTTGACTTTTTATTGTAGATATAACAATTTCTGCAATATTAATATTAGCAACAATATGTTTGGGTATATTTATAACTAGTAAGATTCCAGTAGTTATAATGTCATGTATTAGTTTATATATTATAAATGCAATTATTGCATTATGAATAGTTACTTCTAAAATTAGAACAGAATTAACTAAAACAACTTGGATTCTTTCATTTTTTATTTTTCCAATAATTTCCATAGTTATTTATTTACTTTGAGGAATAGCACCATATGTATCTAGAACTCCATTAGAATATCAACAAAGATATAAAAAATATATTAAAAGATATCCAAATGAAGAATTTAAAATAAATAACTCTATGTATAAACAAATTGCTAAATATTGTGAATATGCAAGAGGAGTGGAAAATACAAATAATAATAACTTTGAATTAATAAAAGATCAAGAAGAATTTTTTCATGAAACAATAAAATATATTAGAAGCGCAGAAAAAACTATTTTATTGTCATACTATATAATTGATAACAGTAGATTTTTTGATAAATTATCAGATGAATTAATTAAAAAAGCTGAATCTGGTGTAAAGGTTTTTTTAATGTTTGATAGATATGGCTGTACAAATAAGTTTTCTCCAAAAATGTTATTTTTATTATTAAAATACAAAAATATTCAAGTTGCTAAGTTTGAATCAGATAAAGATGTTCGTGGACGTAGTACAAATAATTTTAGAAGCCATAAAAAAGTTTTAATAATAGATGGAATAAAAGCTATTTATGGAGGAAGTAATATTTCTGATGAATATTTATGTATTAGAGATAAATATCCAAATTGAATGGATTTAAATTTTAAGGTATCTGGTTCAATTGTTAAAACTATGACAATTGATTATTGTATGGATTGAGATATTAATGGAAGGATTCCATATATATTTCAATTATCAGATTATTTTAATTGTTATAAATTTTTAAAACCATTTTTATTTATCAAATCATATTTAAATTTATATGGAATCAATCATGATGATTTATGTGTGGTGAATAAAAATAGACATATTTCTAAATCATTGTTAGATTTTTTAGAAAAACATAATTTATTAATAGATAATAATTCTTTAAAAGAAGAATTGACTTCAGATGCAATTTATATTCCAACTGGACCAAGATTTGATAACCGTGTATTGAATGATGTTCTCAATTTGAGCTTTGTAAATGCAAAGCAATCCATAAAAATAATTAGTCCATATTTTCAATTAACAGATAATTTGATTTCATCTTTATTGGTTGCAAAAAGATCTGGTGTAGATGTTGAAATTATTCTACCTGGAACTTGTGATAATAAATGGTTCTTATTATATATGAATAGAATGGCATATGAAGATTTGATTAATGAAGGTGTAAAAATTTATGAATACTCAGGATTTATTCATTCAAAGTTAATTATAATTGATAATAAAATGTCATTAACTGGGACTTATAACTTAGACTTTAGATCTTTAACATCTAATTATGAAAGCCTTCTAATAATTGACGGAACAATGATTAATGAATCATTAAACAATTATTTTGAAAATATAAAATCTTATTCATTATTATATACTTTAAATAATAACAATAATATTAGAGAGAACATAGTTCAAACATTATTATATTTGATTAAACCATTGTTATAAATATAAAAAAAGAAATATTTCAAAAATATTTCTTTTTTATTTGTTGTTAATAAATTATTGATAATAAAAAATCTAGGGAAACCTAGATTTTTATTGATTGAATAGTATTAATTTTTTTTGATTTTAATGATCCATCTGCATCAAATATACGGTTATTAATAAATTTATATAATTCATGTGTTCCAATATAAACAATTCCACTTAAATATGGCAATACGTTGAATCAATAATAATTATTTTTTCCTAAATCATAATATTTCATATTAAATGCTTCATTTAATCCAGGGACATATGCAACCAACATTACTAATGATAATGAACCAATAACTGCAAATAACATTAGTTTTGAATCTTCTCATGATTCAACAAATATACTACGTGTAGTTCTTGCACATAAACCATTTAATGTTAAACAAATTCCGATTGATAAGAATGCTAAGAAACTACCGAAATGTTCAGCAGAATTAAATATCTTTTCTCCAGTTGAAATTACTTGAGAATCTGAACCATTTAATGAATGGATGATTTTTATTCATTCTGCTGCAACACTTTGAAGTTCGTCTGGTTTAACATCCATGTTAGATAACTGAACCATATCTCTAATTTGATTCAATGAAATATTAAAGTCGAATGAACTTGCCAATCCTACATAAAACAATATCATTGACATTAATGAAACAATGCAACCAAATGTTAATATCTCAAACAACATATGCTTATCAATAATAAAGGCATTTTTATCTCTTGGTTTAAATGACATTACATTTTCATGACGATTATTTTTTGCAATTGCTAAACCTAATATTGTTTCTGCAACAACATTAATTCATAGAATTTGTAATGATTGTAGTAATGGCATATTGAAGATAAATATTGTCATTAATACTGTAATTAAGTTAACTACATTAGCAATAAGTAACATTGTTAATGCAGATTTAATGTTTAACATAATTTTTCTACCTGCGTTTATAGTTTTTACAATTGTAGAGAAATTATCATCTGTTAAAATTAAGTCTGAAGCATTTTTAGCAACATCAGTACCAGTTATACCCATTGCACAACCAATATCAGCTGCTTTTAATGATGGAGCATCATTAACACCATCACCAGTCATACTTACAATTTTTCCATGTGACTTTCATGCTTTTACAATTCTAATTTTGTCATTTGGACTTACACGAGCATAAACACTATATTTTTCAATATTATCTGCCAATTCTTGATCAGACATTTTTTCTAAATCACTACCAGAAATTGCAAGTTGACCTTCTTTTAAAATCCCAATTTCTTTCGCAATTGCACTTGCAGTATCAACATGGTCACCAGTAATCATTATTGGACGAATACCAGCATTAATACATTCAGTAATTGCAACCTTTGCTTCTGGTCTTGGTGGATCAATGATACCTACAACACCAACTAGTTCTAAATCCTTTTCTAATAATTCAGGATTATATTCAGTTGGTAATTCGTCAATATATTTAATTCCCACCGCTAATGTTCTTAATGCCTCTAAAGACATTTTTTGAGTTTTTATTTTTGCAATATCTAAATCATTTTTAGTTAAATTGATTGAATTTGCGAATATACGGTCAGGAGCACCTTTAACAATAATCATATATTTAGATGTTGGCTTGTCTGATTTAACAACAACAGACATCATTTTACGATCTGAATCAAATGGAATTTCGCCTAATCTTTTATATTCATTATTTAATTTATCGAAATCATTACCTTCTTCAACAAATGCTTTTACAATTGCGGTTTCAGTAGGGTCTCCAATATATTGAATAATACCATCTTCATCATATATTTTAGTGTCATTACATAATGATCCATATTCTAATAGCTTTTGATATTCACTAAATTTTTCAGACACTATATCTTTGTGTTCCAATGACCATGCCTTAACAACGGTCATATTGTTTTGTGTTAATGTTCCAGTTTTGTCTGTACAAATAACACTAGTACTACCTAGAGTTTCAACTGCTGGAAGACGTTTAATTAATGCATTTTGTTTTGATAATGATTGTATAGCTAATGACAATATTATTGTTACCACAGCTAATAAACCTTCTGGAATTGCTGCAATCGCAAGCGACACAGACACGTTTAATGCATTTGTTACAGTTGTACCAACAATATTTCCTGGAATAAATCCAACTGATGCAAATAAATAAATTATGAAAGTCACTATACAAATTGAAATTGCAGCTATACCAACATATTTGGATAATCTTGCAATTTGTTTTTGTAAAGGAGTTAATGAAACTTCTTCATCATTTAATAATTTTGCAATTTTACCAATTTCTGTTTTTGATCCAACAGAGACTACTCTCGCTAACGCTCTTCCATTTACAATTGTAGTTCCAGAAAAAACCATATTTTTTCTATCACCTAATGGCATTGAGTCATTAGAGCTAAAGCCAGCATCTTTATCAACTGGAACTGATTCACCAGTTAATACAGATTCTTCAATTTTTAAGTTTACAGACTCTATTAATTTTGCATCTGCAACAATTTGCATACCAGCTTCAAGAACAAGAATGTCTCCAACTACTACATTTTCAGAAGGGATGACAAGTGTTTGATTATTTCTAATTACTTTACACATTGGTGCAGACATATTTTTTAATGACTCAAGGGCTTTTTCTGTTTTTCCCTCTTGTCTAATACTAAAGAAAATATTAACTGCTATAATTGCAAAAATAACACCAGATTCTACAAATGGAGAAATTATTTCAAAAATCTCAGCTTTATTAACAATTGAAATAATACCTGTAATAATTGAAATTATTGATGCTACCAATAATAAAATCATTATTAATTCTTTGAATTGATCAAGAATTTTTAATCACAATGGTTTTTGTTTTTTTGAAGGTAAAACATTTTTACCATGTACAATTCTTGATTCCTCTATTTGTTTATCATTTAACCCTACTTGAGGATTTACATCCTCAGGATTAAACGATAAATTTTTTGGCTGTGAAACAGCCGAATTATTATTATTCATATGTACCTCTAAATAACATTAATAATTTAATTTTAATACATTTTTTATAAATACTATGAGAAAAACAAATTAGGTTTTTAAACAATAATGGAATTATTTAATTATTTCTACACCTTTACTTGAACCAATACGATCAGAACCAGATTCAATAAATTTTATTAAATCTTCATGCGTTCTAATTCCTCCGGCAGCCTTTATCAATTTTTTACCATTTAAAATATTTTTTCAGTTTTTGATATCTTCAAGTTGAGCGCCTGAACCAATAAATCCTGTAGATGTTTTAATAAAATCTGCATTAGATTCCAATATTAATTCTGCAGCAAACTTTTTTTGTTCTTCATTTAATTGAGAAGTTTCTACAATTACTTTGAGAGTTTTATCATTAATTGCATTTTTAACTGAATTAATTTCGTTTAAGCAATATTCCTTATTAAATTTTTTTAATTCTGCTTCGTTAATAACCATATCAATTTCATCAGCACCATTTTTAATTGCATCTATGGCTTCATCAACTTTTGTTTTAATTGTATTCATACCTAATGGGAAACCAATTACAGTACATACTAATACATTTGAATTTTTAAGATTTTGTTTAGCATATTGAACATAATATGGATTAATACACACAGATTTGAATTGGTATTCAATAGCTTCTTCACAAAGTTTGTCAATATCTTCAAATGTTGCTGTTGGTGATAAATTTGTATGATCAATATATTGAGCTTGCTGTTGTTTTGTTAATTGTGACATATTATTTCTCCTTTTTGAAATTTAAAATTTCATTACTTATTTCATTTACATCAAAACCATATTGTTTATAAAGTTGTGCACCATCCATAGACTTTCCATATGAATAAATACCTTTAAATATGATGTTTGAATTATATTTTAATAATTTATATCACATGCTATCATTACTTGCTTCAAGGATTACTAATAAGTCATATTTACTTAATTCATCTGATAAAATTTTAGTTTGTTTTAGAAATAAGTTTAGATTAGGAATTGAGTAAACATCTATATTTATGTTATTTTCTAAAGATTTGGCAATTTTAACTGCTAATTCAACTTCACTTCCACTTGCAAGTATTGCAATCTTAGAATTGTTATTATTTAAAATTTTATATCCACCATTTTTAATAGTTTTCTCAATATTTGTATTGTATCCAGATGTTAAATTTTGTCTAGATAAAATAATTGATGTACTTGAAGTTGGTTGAGAATTTGCAAAAATTATACTTGCTAGAACTTCATTTTCATCACATGGACGAAGGACATGGTGATTAGGAATTAATCTTAACATTCCTATTTGTTCAATTGGTTGGTGAGTTGGACCATCTGAACCAATTAAAACACTATCATGAGTTAAGAAATAAACAGGATTAATTTTAGAAATACAACCTAATCTAATTGCAGCTTTAAAATAATCTACAAAAGACAAAAATGAACTACTATAGCAACGTAACCCCTTATGTAAACAAACTCCATTTTGTATTCCTGCCATTCCAAATTCTCTAATACCAACATATATTGTTGGAGAAAAAAAGTCATTATTAAAAATTCCTGACATTTTTATTGATGTAGATTTACTTAAATCAGGAGATAAAATAATTGTATCTTTAACATTATTTTCATCTAGTTTTTTTAATATATAACCAGCTATTGATCTACCAGCATTGTTTGTTGGTAATTCATTAATATTTAAATAATCATTAATATTAACGAATTCATTATTAATTTGTTTTAGGAATTGTTCAACTCTATCGGGATTTGTTTTTTTATATTCTTCAATTTTTAATAATCAATCTTGATAAGATTTATTTCCTCTTGTGAATACTGAATCTTGATAGTAATCATAAATTTCTTTGTCAAAATTTCAAATATCATTGTTTCAATTAAAGTATTCATTAAATTTGTTTAAATTTTCATCTGTAATAGAACAACCGTGAGCTTCAAAATTGCCCATTTCTTTTAAGCCTTCACCAATAATTGTTTTCACTTCAATTAAGCTTGGTTTATTTTGTTTTTTTGCATTAATAATTGCGTTATTTATAGATTCAGGACTATTATCAACTAATTGATAATATCAATCCATACTTTCAAATCTTTGTCTTGTATTTTCAATATTAACAGTTTCAACTTTTGATTCTAATTGACATTTGTTTGAATCATATAAACAAATTAATTTGTTTAATTTTAACTTACCAGCAAGGCTCATTGATTCATAACTAATACCTTCTTGTAAATCTCCATCTCCAAGAACAACATATGTATAATGATCAATAAGACCTTTTAAATCTGAATATTGGATTGATAAATATTTTTCAGCTATCGCCATTCCAACAGCAATACTCACTCCTTGACCAAGCGGACCAGTAGTTGCATCTATATATGGTGTTTGGTATGATTCTGGATGACCAGGAGTTAATGAATTTGGTTTTCTAAAATTCTTCATTTCTTCAAGCGAAAGAATGCCACAGAAATGAAGAATAGGATATAGACTCATTGATCCATGTCCTCCAGACAAAACAAATCTATCTCTATTAATTCATTTTGGATCAATATTTGTTATATTAATATTTTTAGTATATATTGAATATGTTAATGGTGCAGCCGAAATGGTCATTCCAGGATGACCTTGTTTAGAATTATAAATTGATTGTATTCCTAATGCTCTAATTGCATTAATGTATTTTAAATCGTTTGACATTCTTTAAGTACCTGTATAATAGCATCAATTGCATTATTTTCATCTTTACCCTCAACAACAATGTTTAATTCTTCATTGTGTTGAACATTTAATGCCATTAAATTAATAATTGATTTTGCATCAGCTATATTATTGTTTACACTAAAATCTATATTAGATGAAAAGCTTGAAGCAATATTTACTAATTTTGTAATTGTTTTAACATCTAAACCATCTTTGCTTTTAATTAAAAAACTTTTCTTAACCATAATTTATATCCTTTCTAGATAAGCAACCCTCTAAAACATAACACTATTGCAATTAAGGCCAAACATGCACATATTGTGTATATTATCCAAATTAATAAATGGAACTTTTTAGATTTAGTAATATTATCTATACCAACTATCCATGAAGCAGATAGGTATAAATAAGGAATAAACATGACACCAAAAACAATATAATTAATAATTGTTGATGCATTTAAATATGATTGGTTCATATTTAAAATATTTTGGGTAGCATCTGAATGTTTAACATTTAAGAATATTATTGGAACTATATTTAACCCAATAATAAATAATGTAACCAAACCAATTATTAACCAAGTATATTTATATTTTTTTGGACTTCTTAAGTTTTGTTCAATTTTATTTCCAACACTAAATTCTTTAATATTCATTATTTTTTATTTTCCTTATCTTTTATTTCTTTAAATAGTTTTTCAATATTCGCAGCATAATCAAGAGTGTTGTCCGGGAAAAATCTAAGTTCAGGTATTTTATATGTAGTCAAATGTTGAGACAATTTAGATTTTAAAAATCCTTTTATTTTTACAACGTGAGAAACAACTTTTTCAATATTTTCTCTATGTAAACAATCAAGATACACACTTGCATATGACAAATCATTAGTTAATTTAACATATGTTACATTTGCATAATGAGCAATATTATCATTTACTTCATATGATAAAGCGTTATTAATGATATCTTTAATTAGATATTCATATCTTTCTAGTTTAATTTTATTTGGCATTTTTATTTACTTCTATATGAGACTTCTCAATTAAATTATAAGACTCAATTACGTCATTTTCTTTAATATCATTAAAATTTTTGATTGTTATACCACATTCATTACCTGAAGTTGCTTCAGTAATTGCATTTTTACCATGTTGTAATGTAGCGATTTCACTTGTATAAATAACTACACCATCTCTAATTACCCTAGCATTAGAATTACGTTTAATTTTACCATCAGTTACAAGACATCCACAAATTGTACCAATTTCAGAGTGTTTTCAAATTTTTTGAACCTGTGCTTCACCATTTATTTCTTCAACAATTACTGGATCTAGTTTACCCATTAATAGCGATTCAAGATCTTCTTTTAATTTGTAAATAATATCATATGTTCTTATTTCAATATTTGTTTGATCAGAAAGATCTTTGATAATTCTATTTGGTCTAACATTAAAACCAATAATCATAGCTTTGGATGCTTGTGCTAATCTAACATCTGTTTCAGTAATTCCACCAACCGCTGCTCTAACAACAGTGATATTTGCACCATCTACTTCAATTTTTGTAATCATTGATTTTATAGCTTCAAGCATACCTTGAACATCAGCTTTAATGATTACATTTAAATGTTTGTTATTGTTATTATCACTATTGCTTATTTTGTTAAAATCCAAACGAGAATTTTTTATCTTTATTTGATTTGCAATTTCTTTAACTTTTCTTTCATCATTAAGAACTAGGAATTTATCTCCTGCCCCTGGCACATCTTCTAAACCGGCAATTTTTACTGGACAAGATGGAACTGCAATTTCAATTTCATTGCCATTGTCATCGAACATTAATCTAACTTTTCCATATGTTTGACCAACAATTGCCATATCACCCTTTTTAAGAGTACCATTTTGAATAAGGACAGTTGCAACTGGTCCATACCCTTTATCTAAATTTGCTTCAATAACTGTTCCATATGCTAATCTGTCATTATTTGCTTTATATTGGTGAATATCACTAATTAATAAAATTGCTTGCAATAATTCATTAATACCAGTTTTTTGTAGAGCAGAACCTTGAACAAAAATTGTATTTCCGCCTCATTCTTCACTGACAATATCATACTCACTTAGTTGAGAAATAACTTTTTCAGGATTTGCACCTGGTTTATCCATTTTATTTACAAAAACTATGATTTCAACTCCAGCTGCTTTTGCATGATCAATTGCTTCTTGAGTTTGGACTTTAATTCCATCATCTGCAGCAACAACAAGAATAACAATATCTGTTACATTTGCTCCTCTTGCTCTCATTTCGCTAAATGCTTCATGACCAGGAGTATCTATAAAAGTTATTTTTTTATTATCTAATTCAACTTGGTATGCACCAATGTTTTGAGTAATTCCTCCTGCTTCCCCACTAGTAACATTTGATTTTCTAATAGCATCAAGTAATGTAGTTTTACCATGATCTACATGCCCCATAATGGTTACTATTGGAGGACGAGGAGATAAAGATGATTCATCATCGTCAAAAGTTATATTGTCTAACAAATTTTCTTCACTAATTTCTTTTTGAATTTCAAAATCTAAATTATATTCTAGACATAGTTCACCAATTTGTTCTTCATTTAAAATGGTATTTAAAGTAACAATAACACCTTTCATAAAGAAGAACTTAATAATATCATTAGTTGATTTTTGTAATTTTGGCGCTAATTCAATAACTGATAATGGAGAAGTAAAAACAAATACACCATTTTGAACTCCTACATTTACAGTTTTTATTTGATCTTCTATGTTAATTGCTTTTCGAGTATCATTTTTATTTTTTTTTGCCATAAATCCTCCTAATTAGTGAATCATTGTTTTCAAGATATATATTCTTCAATAGAAATATCAATTTTTAATTTTTTATTTAATAATTTAGTTTTTAATAAAATATCATAGTTTTTATATGATGGATAAATATAGTATCCTTTTCCAGTTTTTCCATTTATAACTATTTTATTATCATTAACTGAAAACCTTAATAACTCTGACTTTGAATATTTCTTTTTAGTAATAATGCAAGTTCTAATATTAAATTTCACAATTATTTGTTAAAAACTTTTTCTAATTCGTCTTTAAATGCATCATTAAATTCTTCAATGTTTTCATTATCAAGATCAAATAAATCATCATTTGATTCATTTACAAGGTCATTAATATCATTTTCATCTAAATTCATGAAATTAATTTCTTCATCATTAATTTTATTATTTTCTATTTCGACAATTTCTTCATTATTATTTAATTTTTCAATATCATTAATGTTAGTAAATTTAATACCAAGAGCTTGTGCATCTTGTTGATTTATAATGTTTATTGAACAACCTAATAACATTGATGCTAATTTAACATTATTACCTTTCTTTCCAATCATTGATAGGATAGCATCAGAATTTGCTACAATTGTTACTTGTTTCTCATCGTTGCTAACATCTATACCAATAATTTTTGTTTTATCAAATAGCAATGTTAATTGGATGATTAGATTTGGATTATAGTTAATAATTTCAACTTTTTCCCCACCAATTAATTCAGAAATATTTTTAACTCTACTTCCTTTTGGACCAACACAAATACTTGCAGCTTCAATTGGGAGTTTAACTTTTGGTTGAACTAAAACTTTTGTTTTGAAACCAGCGATTCTAGCAGATTTAACAATATTAATAGAACCATCATCAATTTCTGGAATTTCAAGACTCATATAATATTCAACTAATTTTTCACTAGCTCTTGAAAGAATAACTGGACAAAATTTTGATTGTTCTTTTATTTCAGAAATTACAAAGTGATATTTTTTACTAACATCTAATTCTTCAAGTGGATTTAATTCTTTTTTTCCTAAGAAACCTAATGTTGGTTCAAGGGCATTTCCGAATTTATCATACTGATTTTCAAGATTAATAGTATAAAAATTACCTCTTTTATCTTCCTTTTCAATTTCTGCCATAATTACTTCATTAATCATTGGAGTTCATGATTTATAAACCCTTTGGTTACTAATTTCAGTAATTTTTTGTTTAAAAGACTGTAAAATTTGGCCAACTTGCTGAGGTCTAAATTCTTTACTAATATCAAATGATTCTTTATAAATATCTCCTAATTTTAAATTTTTATCCTTAATTCTAGAATCATTTTCTAATATGTTAATATATTCATCAAAATTATCATCATCTTCAACTACTGTAAAAAGTTTTAGTGCTTCTAATTTTCCTGTATCTAAATCTAAAGATAATTCAATGTTGTCTTCATATGTTGATTTTATAAAAGCTTTTTTTATTGATTCTAATAAAAAATCTCTAATTATTTCTTTATCAATTTTCTTTTCTTTTGCAATATTATTAATTGCAGCTAATAATAAATTGTTAAAATTATTTTCCATTTTTTACTCCTATTATAAACATAATGAGAAACCTTCCGGTTTCTCATTCTTACAA
>JAHLFM010000037.1 GCA_018883815.1 Candidatus Ureaplasma intestinipullorum | reverse complement strand
CAAAGAAATTAAAATTTATGCTAAGTTTTATAGATCATGAATACATGGAGATAAAAATGCATTTAAAAGTAGATCGGAAGAAATTAAAAAATTTAGTGATTTATTATCAAAGTTAATTAAACTAAAATATTTAAAAAACCCAAACAATATTATAAAAAAATTAAACGAAATTGCTATAAATTATGAAGATTTATTTACTGAGAAATATTTCATTTCTGATATTAATAATAATGAATTATCAACAGGAGAAAAATCATATTTAATTTTAAATGAAATAATCAATTCAAATAATTACGACTATGTTTTTATTGATGAACCTGAATCTCATTTAAATAATAAATTCATTTCTAAAAATATTCTGGATAGTATTATTGATTTAGTTTACAAAAGATCAAAAACATTAATTATAACTACTCATAATAGTGTTTTAGGTATTAATACAAATCCAAACAACTATATATTTAGAGATATCGAATGTTATAGTAATAATAAAAATAAAAAAACATGAATTGGAAATTTATATGAAAAAAAATTAATAAATATAAATGATATGAGTGATTCAGTTGATATCAATGAAAAATTACTAATTTATTTTGAAGGATCTATTGATCTTTATAATGAAAGAAAGAAGGTATATAATGTCTAATATTTTAGAATTAACCTTAGAAGTTACTGTAGATAATGATAGAAATACTATTATTAACATTTCAAATAATAAAAATGAAAAATATGAATTTAATTTAAATGATGAAAAATATGAATCAATAGATTTATTTATTGATTATTTATTAAAATATATTGCTGAAAATAATGATTCATCATTAAATATAACAATTAGTGATTTTGATAATTTAACCGAAATAGATAAGGAAATTGCCAATTCGTTTAAAAATATATGAGAAAATGATTTTAAAAAAATAATTAAAGAAATCAATTGTGATAATGAGGATAAATAAAAAGTGACCAACAATAGCACATATAAACAAATAATAGATTATGAACAACCAACAGTAATTGAAGAATATATTAGTTCTAAAAATTATACTAATGATTTATTTGAAAGTGAACAAGCACTAGAAGATAAATTTATTAACCAACTAATTAAACAAGGATATGAATATTTAAAACTAGAAGCTAATATAAACCATGAACAACAATTGATTAACAATCTAAGAAAGCAAATTGAAAATTTAAATAATATTAAGTTTAGTGATCAAGAATGAAGTCGATTATATAACCAATATATTGCTAATAAAGAGACTAATAGTGTAGTAAAAAGAACTGAAATTATTCAAAATAATTATATTTATGAACTAGCATTAGATAATAATAAGACTAAAAATATTAAATTAATTGATAAAGATAATATTTTTAATAACTATATTCAAGTAATTAATCAATTTGTTAATAATGACGGTACATATAAAAACCGATATGATGTAACTATTTTAATTAATGGACTACCGTTAATTCATATTGAACTAAAAAGAAGAGGCATTCATTTAAAAGAAGCATTTAATCAAATAGAAAGATATAAAAATGATTCTTTTTGATCACGGGATGGATTATTTAACTATGTGCAAATCTTTGTAATTAGTAATGGTACTAGCACTAAATATTATTCAAATACTACAAGAAATTTACACATTAATGGTCGAGTTATTAAATCTAAAACAAGTAGTAGTTATGAATTTACAAATTATTGAGCTGATGCAAAAAACCAAATCATTGATGATTTAATGGATTTTACAAAAACATTTTTTAGTAAACACACAATATTAAACATTCTTACTAATTATTGTATTTTTACTTCTGACAACAAGTTAATTGTTATGAGACCTTATCAAATTGTTGCTACTGAAAGAATTATTAATAAGGTAAAAATGGCCATTAACAATAAATGACTGGGTAGCATTGATGCTGGAGGATATATTTGACATACTACTGGAAGTGGAAAAACTGTTACTTCATTTAAAACTTCACAATTGATAGCAAATATGCCAACTATTGATAAAGTTATTTTTGTTGTAGATAGAAAAGATTTAGACTATCAAACCATGAAGGAATATGATAAATTCCAAAAAGGGTCAGCTAATTCTAATAGTAATATCAAAATCTTAGAACAACAACTATCAAAAGATACAAATAAAGAAAAAGTAATTATTACTACCATTCAAAAACTATCTCATTTTATTAAGAAATACCATGATCATGATATTTACAATAAAAATATAGTAATGATTTTTGATGAATGTCATCGATCGCAATTTGGAAAGATGCATCATGATATTGTTAAAAATTTTAAAAAATATGCCATCTTTGGTTTTACCGGCACACCAATTTTTGCTAAAAATGCCAGTATAACTTTAACAAAAGATATTGTAAAACAATTGGATAAAAAGAGTATTGTAGAAAAAACTACAGAACAATTATTTGGCACTAAACTACATACTTATACCATAGTTGATGCAATTAGAGATAATAATGTACTTCAATTCAAATATGATTATGTTTCTACAATTAGTGATATAAAAGATGATTTAATTGATGAAGAAGTTAAAAAGATTTATCCTGATTCAGCTTGAAATGCTCCTGAAAGAATTAAACAAGTTACAAGCTTTATCATTGATAATTTTAATAAATATACTTATCATAATAAAGATTATGGACATAACGTAATTGTAAATACAATAAATGTAGCTAAAGACAAAATGAATAAAACCGAATATCAATATCAAAGTACTAATTTAAAAGGGTTTAATTCAATATTAGCTGTTAGTAGTGTTGAATGTGCAAAACTATATTATCAAGAATTTAAACATCAATTAAAAGAAAAAAATGTTGATCTTAAAATAGCTACTATTTTTTCTTTTAGTCCTAATGAAGAAGTCAAAGACTATGATGATTTTATCTTAATTGATGAAGAAAACAATGAATCAACTAGTCAATTAGATGAATCATCAAGAAGATTTTTAGATAATGCAATTAGTGATTATAACCAAATGTTTGGAACCAATTGAGATACAAGTGATGAAAAGTTCCAAAGTTATTATAAAGATGTTTCAATGCGAATGAAGAATAAAGAGTTAGATATATTAATTGTAGTTAATATGTTTTTAACTGGTTTTGATGCACCAACATTAAATACTTTATGAATTGATAAATGGGTTAAAATGCATGGATTAATTCAAACTTTTAGTCGGACAAATAGAATACTAAATTCAATTAAAACATGTGGACAAATTGTAACCTTTAGACCACTTAAGAAAAGATTAGATGAAGCAATTTCATTATTCAGTGACAGTCAAGCAACAGGAATTATATTATTAAGATCATTTAATGATTATTATTATGGTTATGAGTACCATAATAGACATAATAATGGATATATTGATTTGTTAGATAAATTAGATAACAATTTTAAACCAAACAAACTCCTTTATAAAGAAGAAGATAAAATTGAATTTATTAAATTATTTAGCCAATTCTTACAAATTAGAAATATTCTAGTGTCATTTAAAGAATTTGACGACAATAAACAAAAAATAAGTGAACGTGAATTACAAGATTACTTAAGTCGTTACAATGATTACTATTATGAATTAAAGAAAAAATATAAAGCCCAAGCTGTTAATATTGATGAAGATTTAGTGTATGAATGTGAGTTGGTTAAACAACTTGATGTAAATATTGATTATTTACTAAATAAATTAATTGAATTTCACAATAATAATATTCAAGATAAAGAAATAATTGCCACTATGATAAAAATTATTGATTCATCTTATGAATTAAGAAGTAAAAAAGAATTGATTTTAGAATTTGTTGAATCTATTAAACAGGATACTGAATTACTAAGTTTAGCAGAAATACAAAATAAATTTGATCAGTTCTATCAAACTAGTAAAAATGATGACTTAATTCAAATTATTAATCAATATCATTTAGATAAAAATAAAACTTATGAATTCATTGATAGATGTAAAAATGAAAATGAATTTATTGACTATGGAAATAACATTAATGATCTAATTTTAGAAAAACCATCTAGATTTAGTAATTATGAATCAAGAAAAAAGAAGATTCAAGTTGTTATTGATGCATTAAGAGCATATTATGATACATACATACAGATTAATTAAATAAAAAATAATGTATAAATAATGGAGAATAAATTAAATTTCATCTTATTTTTGAATTTTTAATTTATGGTCATTTTCGCTATTTTTTAGCAAATTATACAAATAAATATATATATTATTTATCCTTATTCTTATAATATTGATCAATTTGTTTCTTTTTATATTCAATATATAGTAAATATATTGTATATATTAAACAAGCAATAAATCCAGTATATAATACTACACAAAATGCAATAATATTACCACAATTATCAATAATATTTTGTCCTAGATCTAATGGAATATGAGCAAGTTGAACTGTTAATATAATTGCCCCAGTTAATAATCCAATTGATAGTAGAGAACATAAAAAGATTTTTAATTTTATTAACATAATTATATTTTCCTAATTTGTAATAATTTTGTAATTATTTTATAAAAAAATAGGAATAAAAATAGAAAAATAAAGGAAAATTTGAATAATTTTGGAAAATTCTTAGAATTTTTTTTTGGAATTTTTGTAGAAAAAATTATGGAATATTATTAGAAAAAAATAATAAAACTAGCCTATATTTATTCATAAATACTAATAGCATAGGTATATATATGTATTTATACATTATCAAATAAAACTATCAATTTATTAATTGGTAGTTTTTTTATATTCATACAAATCATTGATAAGTTCTATTTAATATTGGCTATATATCTAATTGATTTCTATTCAATATTAAAATTTTGTCAATTAAATATCTTTCTAATTATTTAGTTGATACTTTAGACAAAAAAATAAAAACCACAACCATATCATAGTGGCAGTAGTTGTTATTTGAATATGAATTAAATCACAATATGAGTATTTATTTTATTTTTACGTTTATATTTTTATACTAAATTTCAAAAATAGATAAGTAAATAATACTAATATTTTTTGATTATATCACTGTAATATTATTTGCTGAAAATCCAGCAGATATTAATTGTTGTTTTAAATTTTCAGAATGACATTTAAATTGAATATTGTTGCCAGTGTCACCATCCTTAATTCAATACAAAAATTCCTGCAATGTTAAATAAATTTTATTGCTAGATGTTGGTGCAACATCATTCCATGATGAAACATTTTCTCCAAATTCTATTATTAATGGATCAGATGGATCATTATCAATAAATAAACCTGCAAATATATCATTTTTATTTGATTCATTCACACTTAAAGATACTACATCATCATCAGTTAATGAATTATCATCAGTTAACGATATATGATCAAAATTAATTTTAATATTTTTTACATATCCACAATCAGATAAGAATCTAATTCCTAACTGTTCCAATGATGAAGGCAATGAAATTGAATTTATATATGATCCTGCAAATGCTTCATGTTCAATTATAGTAACAGTATTTGGAATAACAATATCCCTAAAATTTGAACTTATTATTCCACCAAATGCATTAATTCCAATTGTTTTAATATTATTAGTAAAAGTAAAATTACCTAATGATGAATCTGCAAATAAACCTGGAGGTACGTTAGGCATTTTTTCAGGATAATGAAGCATATTTTCAATTCTTACACATCCTCTAAAATTATTTTTTCCTAAAATTATATAATCACTTAAATAAATTTGTCCATTACTTAAATTAGTAATTTTATTTGATGGATAAAACTTATTTAGAAAACCACAATTTTCAAATGCAGATTCTCCAATAATTGCTAAGCCTGGTTCTGCAATTTTGGATACTGTAGAATAATCTCCAACATCATCAATATTTACACCATAATAAATCACTTCACGTAATTTAATACAATTATTAAAAGCTCCTGTTCCAATACTAATTTTTTTATTTTGTGAGATATCAACAGAAGTTATTCCTGAATTTTTAAATGATTGTAAATTTAATGATTCTAAATATGGAGAAAAAGTAAAATTTGAAAGAGCAGTGTCATTAAGAAATGCTTGAGTACCAATGTATTCAACTTTTTCAGGCATAGATGCATAAGCTAATTTACCACAATCTCTAAATGCATAATTTTCAATTTGAAAAATTTGATCACTTTCAATATTAACTTTTGTTAAATTTGGACAATTATAAAATGAAGACTTATCTAAATATTTAAAATTAGGGGCAATAATATTAACTTCTGTTAATGAATTTCATTGCTGAAATACACCTGTTCATTGATATGGATCTAAATTTCTTGGTAATCCCATAGGATTTTTATTATCCGTTGTAGGAACTTCTGTTGAACTAGATTTAAATCCAGTTAACATATTTGATTGAATATTTAATTTTGAATATTTAGTATAAAGAAAACTTTTAATCGAATTTCTAGTTAATGTTTTAAATGTTGATGTATTAGTAGAAACGTTTGCTTGCTGTTGATTAGTTAGCTCTGGATCTATATCATAAAAAGTTAGATTATTATCATCTAAATATAATGTAGTTTTATATGTTTCCACTAAATTATCAAGACTATAACTTTGTATTTCTACATTATTTAAAAGTAATCTTAGTTTATTATTGCTAGCTTTTAAATTATTAACATTTATTTGTGTTGTATTACTATTAATTTGTGTTTCATTTAAATATATTAAATAATTTTGTTGCTTTAATGCATCAAAATTGGCAATACTTAACGTAAAAACATTATAAGTATCATCTATTGAATTACCAATAATTGTTTTAGGAGAATTAGTGCTGTATTGTATTGAAGCATTTTGAGTTTCAATAATTTTAAAATCAATACTTCTAGAAATTGAATTATTTGACTTTAATGTAACTTTACAACTATAACTTCCAGCAGTTGTTACATTTATTGTAAAAACATTATTGCCTATAGTAGTATTTGTTGAGTCAACTTTAATTCATTCAATATGATAATAATTAAGAAATTCTTGCTGATCATTAATTTGACAATTACTTATATCAATAGAAGAAGAAATTGGATTACCATTTGTAATTATTCCACCATTCTGAGTGTGTATATTCAATTCTGATAAATTAGCAATGTCTCCCATAGTTAAAGTAATTTGACTATTTGTAGGAGTAAAACTATTACTACCTTGGCTATCAATAATTTTGTAAGTATATATTCCAGCACCAGTTGTATAATTTATATCAAATCTAACTTGTTTATTAATTTCATCATTATTTAATCCAATTGAATTTGTTATATCTATATTGTCTTTAAGAATTCTAATTTGGTATCTATTACTACTAAAAAAAGCACTTGGTAATCCTGAAATAACAAAACCAATATTTTGATTATTATAATCAAATACATTGACATTGTTATTAGTAGTAAAAGATAATGCAATATTATTTCAAGATATATTTGCAGGACCAATTACTGTAGAATCTGTTTTCTTTTGAATTTGGAAATTATTTTCAGCAATTGCACTATTTGATTTATTATTAATAATTTTTCATCCATAAACACCAGGGTCTACTATATTAAATGAATTAGATGAACTCTGTTCAACGCCATTTTTATATCATTTAATAGTGTACTGATCATTAGGTATTGCGGATGGAATATTTATTAATTTAGCAGTAATAGAGTGAACAGTATCGGATAAAAATTCATCACTTAATGAGATTTCTATATTTGATAATGTTTCCAATAATGAAAAATTAAATGATCCAAAACTCATTAATTCTTTATTTAATGGTACATAAAATATTTTTGCATCATAAGAACCGCTTTTATTACATTCAATAGAAGCAATGTCTGTATATTCAGGCAATTCAACATTATCCTTATATCATCTCAATGAAATTTTGTCTTGATATAAATCTTTTGCCTTAGCATAATTTTCAATACCAATTGAGTATTGGTATCCGCTAAGATATGTTACATTTAAATTTTGAGATCAATTATTATGAACATTTAGTGATAACAAATTATTTTTAATTTCATCAAGCTCTTTTTGTTCTGATTCATTAATACTACTAGTTGTAGAATGAGAACAACTACTTATTCCAACTATTAATATTGGGGAAAATAATGTTAACCCAATTAAACCAGAAAATATTGCTTTTTTGTTTTTTTTAACCATATTATTTTAATTATACATTTAATTATTGCAAAATAACAAACTAGATACACAATTAACCAGAGAATTTCTTATAAACTTATATATAGATATAAATAAATGGTTTGTTTTTTGGAATTTATTAGTATTGAAAATAATTAATAATTTTAGTACTTTAATCCTAGTTTATATTTAGATTTTCTTTTATATTGTAGATTCCTAACAATGAATAAAAAATATAAATTTCAATTTTAATTAGTTCACAATTCATAATAATAATTTTTATTATTTAATAATTGTTCATGGGTTCCCATTTCAATTAATTCACCATTTTTTAAAACAATTATTTTATTTGCATTTTTAATTGCAGATAATTTGTGTGCTATAAAGACTAAAGTTTTAGTCTCTTTTAAATAATCAATTGCCTTATTTAAGGTAATTTCTAACCTTGAATCCATAGATGAATTAATTTCATCTAACACTATAATTTTGGCAGATGATACTAATGCTCTACAAATAGAAATTAATTGTTTTTCACCATTTGATAAACAATTATTATCATAAATAAAAGTATTTAATTTATTCTTAAATTTATTAAAGATATCTTCTATTTCTAATTTTTTAATTAATTCATCAATTTGCTTGTTACTTACATTTTTATTCATTAATCTTATATTGTTATAAATTGTGTCTTTAAAAATATGAGTTTCTTGTGGAATTACAAAAATATTTTCTCTAACATCTTTATCACTTATCTTTTTTATAGATTTACCATTTAATAATATATCTCCATCTCTAATCAAATAAAGCTTTGTTAATAGATTAATAATTGTTGATTTACCAGAACCTGTTTCTCCTACAATTCCTACAAATTCTCCCTCTCCTATTGTAAAAGATAAATTGTTGATTATTTTTTTATCTTTACAATATGAAAAATTAACATTTTTAAATTCTAATAATTGAGATGTTTTGTTATTATGATCAACATCAGAAATATTCTTAGAATATTTAATAACAAATTTTAAAAATTTATTGTTTTCATTCTTATTATTTGTTAATTTTAATAATCTTCTTACACTAACTAATGTTGTCATTCCAAATAATAAATATGAACTTGCCAAATTAAATGGTGAAAGAAATTGTCTCATTAATAAAATAAAAATTGTTAATATGTTAAATTCATTGTTTTCAGAATTAACACCAATAAATTTTACAGAATCTAATGAAATATTATTATTAATAAATATAATTCCTATAAAAGTCACAAAAACAACTAGAAAATTTACAACAAATTCCATGTACAAAAATGATAAAGTTCCAAAAAAATATGATTTTGTATTTGTATTTTTTAAAATAATGGATTCCTTAGTAAATTTATTAACAAAAGTATTACTTAAATTAAGACTATTAATTGTGTCACTATTTGTAAATGTTTGATTTAAGAATGAATTTATATCAGATAATTTTTTTTGAGTTTTTTGAAAATAAGGGTTTGATTTCTTTAATATAAGCAATAAAATCAAAAAGAATAATGAAAAAATTACAAATGTAATTAGCGCTAATTTTCATGAAACCAAAATTATTGCAATTGATAAACCAAAGATTCAAACCATAATACCAATGAAGTCTGCAATAAATTCAGAAAAAAATGTTGTAACATTATTTAAATCAATTGTAAATTTAGATATTATGTCACCAGATTTATTATTGTCAAAAAACTCCATTGGAAATTGATTTATTTTTATCAATAAATTCTTTCTCATAACTGCGCCAATTTTTTGACTCATTTTTGTATTTATCATATATTGCAAGTAATTCATGACTGAATTTATTAAATATGCACCTGTCATCAAACTACACACCAAGCATACATATTGAAAATTCACTTCTTCTATACCTTTCATTGCATAGTTAATACATACAGTCAATGAAATACAAGCTCCACCTGATAAAATAGCTAAAATTAACTGTAATAAAAGATATCATTTTGCAATTTTAAAATATTGAGTAAATTGATTAAATTTAATCTTCATATTAATCTAGCAAAACCTCCTTATATGATTGTGAATAGTATGAGCAATTTTTCATTAAATATTCATGGGTTCCATAATTTATAATGTTTCCATTTTCAAAAACATAAATTTTGTCACAATTTTTAATTAAATTTGGTTTTTGAGATGCAATAATAATTGTTTTATTAAGTTTTAAAATCCGAGAAATAATTTCAGATTGTGTAATTCTATCTAATGCAGAAAAGCAATCATCAAAAATGTATATATTTGATTCTTTTATTAATGTTCTTGCAATCATTAATCTTTGTTTTTGACCACCAGATAATTTTTTGCCAAACTCACCAATTTCTGAATCTTTATTATTACCTGAAAATAAATTAAGATTAACAATTTCTAGAATCTCATCCATTAACTCATTATTTGCTTTCGAATTTGCTAAAAGCAAATTTGATTTAATTGTTCCTGAAAATAATTGGATGTTTTGTGGACAATAACTATATAACTTTGATAAATCATTTTTTGAAAAATTATTTATATTTTCTTCATCAACAAAAATGGAATTAGATTTATTTTTAAGTTGATGAGTTAATAAATTTATAAATGTTGATTTTCCTGAATTGTTAAGTCCAAATATTCCAATTTTTTCCTTATCTTTTAAACTAAAACTTTCAACATTAAGTTCAAAATTGTCATAATTATATTTTAAATTTTTAACATTAAGTTCATTGCCAATTTTTTCTAGATTTCTTGTCGGATATACAATTTTATATTTATAATTCAAAAATTCTAAAATTCTCTTTGAACATGAAATTCCCTTATTAATGTTAATAATTGCAAGGGTGCACGAAACCATAGCACTTAATATTAATCCTAAAAATAATAACAATGATGATAATTCAGCCATCATTGTTTTTGGTGATAATCATGTACCTAAAACAATTGAAATATCTAAAAAGAAATAAATTGTTGGTAATATTGCAGATTGAATAACACCTGTTCTTGTATAAATTTTGTACATATTAGTATTTAATGGCTCAAAATGTTCTAATTGATATTCTTCAAGATTTAATAATTTAATTGTCTTTTGAGCATTTACATTG
>JAHLFM010000036.1 GCA_018883815.1 Candidatus Ureaplasma intestinipullorum | reverse complement strand
TTTTCATTAGGTATTGAATTCATTTTTATTATTTTTACATTATTTATTTCTACATTTTTTATTTTTGAAATTTGATTAAAAATTTTTCTTCTTTTTATGAATTTATTATATAAACCAAAAGAATTTATTTTTGAATAACAACCTTTATATTTTATAAAAATAGACTTTAATTCATTTACTAAAGAATTAATAATATTTGATCTTCATTTCTCTTTCTTTATTTTTATTAATTCATTAATATAGTATTTTTTTAACTCCTGAGTTAAGTTTTTATTATTTTCAAATTCTAGGTCATTATTTTTATTTAAATATTTTTGCTCAAGTTCATTAATATTATTAATTGCAGATTTATAATTAATAATTATTGATTTAATATTTTCTTCTATATTTTCATCATTATAATCATAGGTTATTGTTTCTCATTTAAAATTCATATTTTTTTTGTAAGCAATAGAATTATAAAACATAAATAAATTAGATTTATTTTCATCATCTTCATTTAATTTCAATAGTTTCTCTATTTTTTTTATTAATTCATCTTTTTCATTTTTAAATGAATTAGAATTTTCTTTTTTAAGAAAATAATCTTGTATTATTTTTGTATTATTACTTTCAGCTAAATTAATTTCAGCTGGAATATATAAAATAGAATTTGAATCTTTAAAATAATTATATATACTTCTTAATAAAGTTGTTTTTCCTGTAGCTTTTGGACCAAAAATAACATTAATTGAATTTTTAACTATTTTAATATTATTTATTTCTGAAATTTTCTTATTTTGATTATCAACTAAATCTAATGATTTAATTTCAGTTAAAAAATGGTTATTTTTAAAAAATTTATATGATTGATTTTTAGAAAAAATTTGATATAAATCGTCAAAATTTCTAACTACTAAATTTTTTGAAGAAATTAATTTTTTTGATTTTTCCTCATATTCAGCAATATTAGTATCAGAGCCAACTATTGAATTGCAATTCCAATTTAAATAATAATAAAATTTGTTTTTATTTGGAACATCCAATATTACAGGTACATTTTTAACAATTTTATTTATTTCATCAATTTCATCATTTTTAAAACTTGTATTATTATTTTTATTATCAATACAAAATAAAGCTTTTTGAGCGATATCAAATGTTTCTACAACTTTCTTTAAATCTACTGGATTATCATAAGATATATTATTTTCTTCAAGGAATTTATTCAATTCAAATATTAAAGAATCATGAATTATTAAATTCATTTGTCTTCTTTGGTTCTTATCATTATTAATGTATACATCAAACTCTATTCCTGATAAAAAAATTATCTCTTTATTCCCTATATTTTTAAACTCTTCAAATTGTTTAGTATCAAAAATATTATGATTAGTAATTGCTACAACACTCACTTCTGATTTTTTTATTATATTTATAGCTTCTTTAATATCATAAATTTCTCTTTTATCATCAGGATCTGATTTACTTTTTTTAGAATGAAAATGCAAATCAATTTTCATTTATTTGTTCTCCTTAAAATCTAATAATTTATTTAGATAATAATTGTATTGTTTTTTTCTTAATTGTATTTCTTTTGGTAATCCATCTTTAATATCATTTACTAATGAGTTAAAATTATCTAATATTTCTACTATTTTATTTTGAGTCTCTAGTGGTGGGATAGGGATTTTTATGAAATTTAATTTATTCATATTTATATTAGGTTGTGCACCTCCTATTTTACATAAATTTAAAATTTCATTTTCATTCATTCTTAAAAAATAATATAAAAATTTATTATTTAATATATTTTCTTTTGACTTAATTTTTCCAACTCGTTGATTTAAAAAACTTATTTTTAAGTCAGAATAAATTCCAACTTTTCCAACTGTTGCTCCAGACATAGCTATTAAAATATCATTTTTTTCTATAATGAATTTACTAAATGAATTAATGTCAAAATTACTAAATTGTGTTTTTGCAATATCTACTTGCCCATTTTTTATATTTGTGATTTTTATTATAGGAATTTCTCCTTCATTTAAAAAATCTTGTTTTTTAAAAGCATATCCATTAGTAAATATAGAAACATCGCCTAATTTTTTATATTCAATCTCTTTATTATTTGAAAAATCTAATAATTTATTTAAATAATAATTATATTGTTTAGTTCTTGTTTCAAGTTCTGTTTCAAGTTCTGTTTCATAATTACTAAAATTATCTAATATTTCTACTATTTTATTTTGAGTTTCTAGTGGTGGGATGGGGATTTGGATTTTCTTAAATTTATCAAAAGATAAATTAAATCTTGTAACTCCATTAGTACATTTTAATAATTTATTTTTAAATCATTTACTATGAAATAAATACATAATAAATGTATTGTTAATATTTTCATTATTAATTCTTATTATTTTAGAAAAAGTATTCAAATAAATTTCATCATTATATAAATAAATTGATGTAGCACCAATTTCATCATATTTTTCAGATGTGCATGTTATAAGAATATCATTATATTGAACAATATTTTGTGAATCATTACTATTTATTTTTACATAACCAACATAATTATTCATATCAATTTTATTATTTTTAAAAATATTATTGTATTGAATATATTTTTTATTACCATTTTTAAAATCATTTTTATTTTTTGATTTTAAACCAGAGTAAAAATTTGCTACATCTTTTATTTCTTTCCACTCAATTTTCTGATTTTTTATTAATTCTTGAATTTGATCAATAATATTATTTAAATTACTCATTATCAATCTCCTTGATAATTTTGTTAATATTAGTTCTTAATTCTTCATTTCTTTTGACTATCTTTTCAATTTCACTATTCAATGCCTTAATATCTATTATTTCTTCATTTTTTTCTGGTTCTACATAAGTATTTACACTAAGTTCATAATCATTGTTTTTAATTTCTTCATAACTTGCTAGTGTTGATATATGATCAATATTAGTTCTCTGATGATATATTTTTAATATTTCATCAATATTTTGTTGACTTAATTCATTTTGATTAGTTTTCTTTTCAAAATATTGGGTAGCATCAATAAATAATACATTATTATCTTTTTTAGATTTAGACAATACTAAAATATCTACGTTAATACTTGTGCCATAAAACAAATTATTAGGTAAAGCAATTATACAATCAATAAAATTGTTATCAATTAAATATTGACGAATTTGCTTTTCAGCTCCATCACGATAAAAGATTCCAGGAAAAGAAACAATTGCCGCTTTACCATCAATATCAAGCATGTATAATGAATGCATGATAAAAGCATAATCGGATTTTGAAGTTGGTGCTAAAACACCAGCAGGCATAAATCTTTCGTCATTAATTAAGATTGGATTTTGCTTACCTTCTCATTTTTTAGAATATGGTGGATTTGAAACAATTATTTCAAACTTTTTGTTTAAATCATGTAAAGGATTAATTAATGTATTGCCTTCTAATATATCAAATTTATCAAATGGAACATTATGTAAAAACATATTCATTCTGCATAAATTATAAGTAGTATTGTTTGATTCTTGTCCATAAAAACCATTGGAAATATTTTTAATGCCCAAAATTTTCTTAGCTTGTAATAATAACGAACCAGAACCACAAGTCGGGTCATAAACATTTCTAATTTTAGTTTTTTGATCTATTGCTAATAGTGTTAATAATTTACTAACACATTGTGGTGTAAAATATTCTCCACCAGATTTACCAGCATTAGATGCATACATGCCCATTAGAAATTCATAAGCATCACCAAAGATATCATTATTGCAACTTAGAAAAGAATCAATATCTAAATTATTAATTGCTTCTAATACATTAAATAATCTTTGGTTTTTGGCAATTAAATTACTCCCTAATCCTGTTCAAGTTAAATTGATACTAGTAAAGATTCCTTTTACATTATTTTCACTTTTTGTTCCAATTGAAGTATTTTCAATATCCATTAAAATATTTGATAATTCTTCATTTAGATTTCTATAATCTTTTTTTAGTCTTAAATAAGTATTTTTAAATAATTGACTAGGATAAATAAAAAATCCTTTTTCATTGATAATATCATTTTTAATCTCATTAGCAATCTCATCACTTAATAAACTATAATCAAAACTAGGATCTAATTTTCTTTCATCCTCATTGATATAATCACAAATATTTTCACTTATAAAGCGATAAAATAGAAATCCTAAAACATAGCTTTTAAAATCCCATCCATCTATTTCTCCTCTTAGTTCTTCTGCTATTTTTCAAATAGTATTAAATAATTCTTGTTTCTTATCCATAATTTGTCATTATCTCCAAAAGTCATTATTCCTAATAATTTTATAATATATTGAATCAATAATTATTTTATTTTGTGTGAAAACCAAAATACTATTGATTTTTATATATTAATGATAATTAACATTTAAATTGATATATGTTAAATTAAAATATAAATATTTTTATATATTCTTTTAAAAAGATTAAATAAGTAAATATTAGTTCTTATATTTCTAACTATTTATATAACTATTATTAATATACAAATTGATAAAAATTTAAGAATAAAAAGAGCAAGGTAACACCATCAAAATAATAATAGTAATCACATTCAAATAACAACTGCAACCTACTATGATATGGTTGTGGATGTTATTTTTTATCTAAAGTATCAACTAAATAATTAAGAAAGATATTTAATTTTGAACATAAATTAATTAGATATATAGCCAATATTTAATTGATCTTGTTAATGATTTGTCATGAATATGAAAATAAAATATAAAAACTACCAATTAATAAATTGATAGCTTTATTTGATAATGTATAAATACAAATATATATATTAATAAGCAAATTTTTTGCATTGATAACATATTATAAAATAATATGTTGTGCTATAAATTAGTGTATCACAAAAAATATATTTTGCAAATTTAATTTTTCTTTCTTTTAAACAATTTAGCTAATTTTCCAATTGTAATCCAAAGTAATGAAGATACAGATAAACTACTTATAATTGATACTATTATTGAATAAATATCATCATTTGTTGTTGGATG
>JAHLFM010000005.1 GCA_018883815.1 Candidatus Ureaplasma intestinipullorum | reverse complement strand
AAAACAAAACATAATGTTGGATTTATGTTTGTTGATTATTTTGTGAACAAAAATAATTTAAAATTTGACTCAAATTATAAAAATGGTATTTATACATCATTTATGCAAGGAAATTCAATTACATATATTGCTAAACCAACAACATATATGAATTTATCTGGTGAATTCGTATTATCATTTATAAATTATTATAAAATTCCTATAGAAAACATTTTAGTAATATATGATGATATGGATATTTCTTTTGGAACATATAAAATTAAAGAAAAAGGTAGTTCAGGTGGACAAAATGGTATTAAAAATATTATTAACTTACTCCATACTGAAAATATCAAAAGAATTAGAATAGGAATTGGAAAACCAAAAGAAAAAAATTCTGAAATTATTAAAAATTACGTTTTAAGTAATTTTAGTAATGTTGAATTTCAAGAAATAAATCAAGTATTTTCAAAAATATCCGATGTTATTAGTGAGTTTTCAAACTTAGAATTTAATAAAATAATAAGTAAGTTCAATTAAAAGTAATTATGTCATTTTTAAATAGAAAAAGATATGTAATTGCAGTTAGTGGTGGTCCTGACTCAATGGCATTACTACACATGTACCATAAATACGTAAAAGCAGTCTGTACAGTTAAATATAATAAACGTCCTGATTGCGATTTTGATGTTGAATGTGTCAAAAAATTATGTTCAAAATATAATTTACAATTGGAATTATTAGATGTAACAGAGGAAATTTATAATTCAATTGATGAAAATAATTTTCAAAATAAGGCGAGAATTATTAGATATAATTTTTTTAAAGAAATTGCCAAAAAATATAACACTAATAAAATTTTAGTTGCTCATCATTTAGATGATTTCTTAGAAACTGCATATATGCAACAAAAACAATCAACAAATTTAAATTTTTATGGAATTAAAGAAATTACAACCCTAGATGATGGTTTTGAAATTCACCGTCCTTTAATTAGAAAATATCGTAAATCAACATTAGAAAGATATTGTCAAGATTTTAATATTGAATATGCAATTGATTCAAGTAATGAAATGCCGATATATGAAAGAAATAGGGTTAGAAAAATTATCAGTACTTGAGATAGTCAAAAAATTCATGAATTTTTAAAAACAATTGATAAATTAAATAAAAATAAACAAAAAGAATATAAAGAAAATTTACATAAATTTAATGAGTGAAAAAAAACAGATTTTTCAATATCTTTTTTAAAAGTTTTGTCAAAGGAACAACAAGTTTCATTGATTTATTTATTTCTTGAAGAAAATAAATTATATAGACAATCTTTTGCTAAGGTAAAAGGAATTATTGAATTTATTTTTGGTGTCAATGGTAAAAAGTATAGATTACTAGAAAATTTATATTTGATAAAATTAAATAATAAGGTGTTAATTTCTAAGGAATAGTATGTCTATTATTTACCCATTATATGTTGAGGAAGTTGTAAAACAATTTAATCTTGAAGTTTTAGTTAATCAAGATAAATTAAAATCTACACTTATTAAATTACCTGATATTACAAGATGTAGTTTTGAATTAACAGGTGAACATATTTTTGAAGATATTTGAAATGTAATTTATATAGGCAGAAAAGAATCATTATATTTACAACGTTTTTCATTATCAATTGTTGAAGAAAAACTTGCCTTCATAATTAATATGAAACCACCTTTAATTATTCTAGGTCCTGAATTTGCATATGAAAATGAACTTATAAATGCTGCAAAAAATAGTGATGTTCCAATTGTGAAGTCCGAAATGAATTTACAAGCTTTAAACTTTACTATTTCAACATGAATGACTGAAAAATTAGCTCCATACACAATGTATCATGGATGTTTGGTAAGTGTTTTTGGGCTAGGAACATTAATTTTAGGAGATTCTGGGATTGGAAAATCAGAAATTACTGTTGAATTAGTAAAAAAAGGACATATTTTTGTAGCTGATGATGCAATTTTAATTACTCATATTGGTCCTAATGTTTTTGGAAAACCCGATGATTTAACAAAAGACTACATAGAAATTAGAGGATTAGGAATACTTTCATTTTCAAGAACATTTGGAATTGAAAAACAAATAAGTTCTACAAAAATTGATGTTGTATGTGAACTTATTAATGTTAATAAAGAAGAAAACAAACATGTATTATTTGAAAGATTAGGACAAAAAACTAAATATATTGATATTGAAGGAGTGCAACTTCCATATTATAAAATTCCTGTATTACAAGGTAGAAACACATCAGATCTAATTGAGACTTCAGTTATTGATTTAAAGTTAAAAAGACAAGGATTTAATTCTGCTAATGAATTTATTAATCAAATCAATAACTTTAATGCAAAAAACAAAAAATAATGTATTATTAGTATAATTATTAAAAAGGAGTCATAAATGGATTTTAGTTTATATAATTCATTATTTCCTAATACTTCAACATTTCCAATTGCTTTTGAAATTGCAGGATTAGAAGTTAGGTGATATGCAATTTTATCTATTTTGGGTTATTTAGTAGCAATATGTATATTTATGTTTTCTATATGAAAAAGATATAAGGTAAATGTAGATGTTGGGTTTTATTATATTTTTGTTGCAATACCATCAATTTTATTAGGCGCAAGAGCTTGATCATTTATTATAGGAGATGCACAAGGTTCATTTTTTGCGATTGGTCCAAATGCTGGAGGATTAGCAGTTGAAGGTGGTGTTATTTTTGGGGTAATTGCTGCATTAATATATTTCCCAATAATCTTGCATTTTCCTAAATATCATTCACGTGTTGTAATAGATGGAAAAGTATATATACAAAAACCATCATTATGAATTTATGCAGATGCTATTGTTCCAACAATATTGATTGGACAAGCAATTGGACGTTGAGGAAATTTTTTCAATGGTGAAATATATGGACAACCAGTTTCAGAGGAATCATTATCTTGATTAAAGTTGTTAATGCCTGGTGTTTTTAATCATATGCATGATGCAAATGGAATTTACTACCAACCATTGTTCTTATATGAATCATTTATGAATATAATTGCATTTATCATTATTTATGGATTATTACCACAAATAAAAAAAGTTAGAATAGGAGTTATTACAGGATTATATTGTGTTTCATATGGAATTATTAGACTTATTATGGAACCGTTAAGATCTAGTCAATTTGAATTTACGGGAACATATATAACTACAGCAATTTTATTATTTGTAGGTATAAATATTGTTATATATTGTCAATTTATAGCATATAGACTTAGAGATTATAAATGATATTTATTTTTTAAATCTTATATGCAATATAAATTACATAATTCAACTACTAAAATTACATTTAAAGATTTAAATTCATCTAAATTTATTAGAGAAAATTCAGATAAGATTTTTTATGCTTATAGATAATTGGAGATAAATATGAACTTTGATAAAGATTTTGATTTGGTAATTGTTGGAGCTGGTCCAGCAGGGTTAACTGCTGCTATTTATGCATCAAGGGCTAATTTATCTGTTTGTTTTATTGATAAAGATGCACCTGGAGGAAAAGTTGTAACTACAGCATTTGTAGAAAATTATCCTGGATATGAAAATATTAGTGGTCCTGATTTATCATTAAAGTTTTTTGACCAAGCTAAAAAATTAGGTGCAAAATTTATATTTTCTGAAGTTAAAAACATTGATGTAGTGGATGAATATAAATATACAGAGTTGTCAAATGGAAATATAATTAGATCTAAAGTTGTAATTATTGCAACCGGAATGGTTAATAGAAAAATTGGTTGTATCAATGAAGTACAAATGTTTGGTAAAGGTGTAAGTTATTGTGCAATTTGTGATGGTGCAATTTATAAAGATCAACATGTTGCAGTTATTGGAAGTGGTTTAAGTGCAATTGAGGAATCATTATATATGAGTGATATTGCAAGTAAAGTGACATTAATTTCAAATAAAGAAAAGTTTAAGGTTGAAAATGATAAATCAACTCAACATTTATTTGAAAAAACCAATATAGAAATTTTATATAATACTGAAACTATATCTTTTAATGGAGATGATAAATTAAAAAGCATTACATTAAAAGATAAAACTACAAATAAGCAATATGATCTTGAAGTTGCAGGGGCTTTTATTTTTATTGGTTTTATTCCAATTTGTCCGACTGTTAATAATAATTCTATTCTTGATCCTATTAGTAAATTTATTAATGTTGATTCTAAAATGGAAACAATAGTCCCAGGCATTTTTGCTGCTGGTGATATTGTAAATAAAAAAATAAGACAAATTTCAACAGCCATTGGTGATGGCACTATTGCAGCATTAAGTGCAGCTGATTATATTTCTGAAAAATTATGAAAATAAATCAAGGAACAAATTTTAGTCAATTAGTCAAAGAAGAAGTTTGTATATTAAACAATTTTGACATTGAGCAAAGAAGAATATTAATTTTTACCATTATCAAAAATATTGGTGAAATTAATATTTTGGACGGCACAATAGAGTTTAAAATTAGATATATTTATCTTTTAAATTTAGTTAAACAAATACTTGATAATAATTTTAGTAATATTAATTATGAAATTGCAAAAAGCAATAAAAAAACATTAGGAGATAATAAAACTAATTTTTTAATTCGTATATTTGATAAGAACGAAATTCTTTATAAAGAGATTAATGATTTTTTTGTAAATCTAGAAATGAAAAACAAAAATTTAAATATTATTTTAATTGCCTGTTTTTTAACTTCTGGTAGTATTAGTAACATTAAAAATAGTCGTTATCATTTTGAAATAAGAACAATTAATAAGGATTTTCATAAATTATTAATTAAAATATTTAAAAAATTTAAATTATCACCTAAAATTCTTGAACACAAAAATAAATATGTTATTTATTTTAAACGCTCTGAACAAATTTCAGATATTTTAAAAATAATTGGTGCTACAGATTCCATGTTCAAATTAGAAGATAATAGAATTGAACATGATTTTGTTAATAATATGCAAAGATTAATTAATTTAGACATATCAAATATTCAAAAAATTTCAAAAGCTTCGGTTGAACTAGTTTCAAAGTGTAAAGTTCTTATGAGTGATTACCGTTTTGAATCTTTTAGTTTAAAAGAAAAATTGTTTTGTGAAATTAGAGTTCAATTTCCAATGTTTAGTATGAATGATATTTGCAATGAAATGAATAAGAAACTACCTATTGATCAACATATTAATAAGGGTTCTTTATCTCATATTGTAAGAAAAATTAGAAAAATATATGATGAAAATATTATTAATTAAAATCTAAAAATCAAATTTTGTTTGTTATAAATGTTTTGTTATTTAAATAAAAAAGGACATCATGTTTATCAAAAATATGAAATTGTAATTTATATGCAACTAAACATTGATGTTTATACTTAGGATCTTTATTTATGTTTTTAGAAATATATTTTTGTTCTCCTACAATTGGATAGTTTAAAAAATTAAAACTTGCTCTAATTTGGTGTTTTCTTCCTGTAATTATTTTAATATCTACTAGAGAAAATTTGTTTTTTATATATTCTTGCACACTATATTCACTAATTGCATCTTTATATCCAGTTTTGGGGTTTTTAGATACACTTACTAATTTATTGTTATCATCTTTGATATAAAGATGAATTTTATTTTTTTTATCTGGAATAATTCCATATAAAAGAGCAAGATAATGTTTAGATAAATTGTGTTCTTTAAAAATTTTTGCAAGTGAAACAGAGGCATCATGATTTTTAGAAGCCACAACTAATCCTGCAGTATTTCTATCTATTCTATGAGCAAGAGACGGTGCAAATTGATTTTCATTTTGATAATCATATTCCCCTTTTTCAACTAAATATTTTTTAATTCTATTTATTAAAGTATCAGATGTGGTTTGATGTTCATCATCATGGCAAAGTAAACCAACTGGTTTATTTACAATTATGATGTTTTTATCTTCATAAACTATATCATCTAATTTATCAGCTTTCATAAAATCAAAATTTGATTTTTGATAATTGTTAATATGATAAAAAATACTTATATTATCGTCTAATTCTAAATGATAGTTAAAAGTAGTTTTTTTATTGTTAATTTTTATATTCTTCTTTCTAATTAGTTTATAAATTAATGGTTTTGTTAAGCCAATATTTAGTTTTAATAAAAAGTTATCTAGACGAATCCCAACATCATTACTTTTAACTTTTATTTCTATCATAATAATCCTTAAAAATTAGTTTTATTGCTTCTGGTTGTTCATTAACAATATTTATAAATGCTGTTTTTAAATCATGAAAATCCTTTGACTTAATTTTTTTAGCTAAATAAGTCAAACTAATATATTCAATTTCAAAATATTTTTTATAAATATCATAGATTATTTCTAATAAATATTGAATACTATTTTTTCCACAATCACTAAAAAAAATTGCAGAGCATTTTATTGTTGAAATAAATAAGTTTAAAAAATTGTTAATTTCATATTTATAAATATTTGAATAAATATTTTCCCCCATATTTTTATATGGATTTTTGAAAGAATATGATTTATTATTATAAAAAAACTCAAATTCCTCAATATATTTTCTTATAACCTTTTTTTTGTTGATTTTAATATCAAATTTATTAATAATCAATTTCGTAACAAACACAATAGACTTACTATTTGGTTTATTTTTAATAATATTTTGAAAATCATATTTACTAAAAATTAAGTTTTTAGGATTTGATATTCTTGGTACCAATTGGCTTATTTCCACTATTTGTTTTAATTCTTCATTTGTAATTTTTTTATATTCAAAAAATACAACATAAAGCATATATGCATCATACAATGCATTGTGCAAATATTTTTTATCTACATCTCCTTTAATAATTCTAAACAAGTTAGATAGTGATGCATTAGTTGAAACCGAAGATGCTTTTTTAATTTCAAGTTGACAGTCATAATATAAAAAATCAAAATCTAGGTTAATATCTTGAAAAGATTTTTTTAAAAATTTATAATCAAAATCTCCAAAAGAAATTATTGTAGAATTTTCTAGAAAATTAAGGATTAGTTCATGAACTTCATAAAAATTTGGAAATTTTTGTAATTTTTCATTATCAATTTTTAGTAAGTTAATTATATATTCACTTAATTCTTGTTCTGGATTTATCATAACATCAATTTCTTCAATAATATCTCCATCTAAAGTAGTTTTTAAACCAGAAAATTGAATCATTTTTCTATTTGATTCATCATCTGTTGCTTCAATATCAATAAAACTTAAATATTTTGAAGAAAAATCCATACTATATTATTTTATAATATTATGACCATTAAATGATATAATACATATTGTATGTAGCAATTTACATACTTATTTATTAGCATGTGGTAGAGGAATTACCCTCGTTAATTACCACGTAGTGAGTACTTAAAAAGAAAGTGTAGGTATTGCATGTGGCTCCTAAAAAAGAAATTACAAGAATTGCTAAATTAAACCTAATTGGTGGTCAAGCTAAACCTGGTCCAGCATTAGCATCTGTTGGTATCAATATGGCTGAATTCACTAAACAATTTAATGATGAAACTAAAGATAGAATGGGACAAGTTATCCCAACAGTTATTACTGCATATAAAGATAAAAGTTTTGATTATGTAACTAAAACAACTCCAGTTACAATGTTGTTAAAAGATGCTGCAAAAATTAAATCTGGAGCAAAGGATTCTAAAAAAGAAAAAGTTGCAACAATTAGTAGAGAAAAAGCACTTGAAATTGCAAAATATAAATTAGCAGATTCAAATGCATATGATGAAGAAGCTATGTTAAGAATGATTGCAGGTTCTGCAAAACAAATGGGAATTGTTATTGAAGGTGTTGATCCTTTATGTGCTAAAAAAAGAGGTAACAAATAATGGCAAAATTAAATAAAAAAATGAAAAAAGCTATTGATTTAGTTGAAAAAAATAAGGTTTACCCATTAGATGAAGCTGTAAAATTAGCTCAAAAAACATCATGTTCAAAATTTGATGGCTCTATTGATGTTGCAATTAAATTAAATTTAGATACTACTAAGGTTGAACAACAATTACGTGGATCAATATCATTACCAAATGGAAATGGTAAAAAGGTGAGTATTTTAGTTATTGATGACTCAATTAATCCAGAACAAGCTAAAAAAGCTGGTGCTGATTATTGTGGTGGCGCTGATATTATTCAAGATGTAGAAAAAATGATTAGTAAAATCAATTTAATCATTACTACACCTAAAATGATGCCTCAGTTAGCACGTCTAGGTAAGGTGTTAGGTCCAAGAGGATTGATGCCAAACCCAAAAACAGGTACAGTAACAAATGATGTTCTATCAACAATTGAAGAATTTAAAAAAGGTCGTACAGAATACAGAACTGATTCATATGGAAACATTCATATGTGTGTTGGAAAAGTTTCTAATGATTCAAGTAAAATTGTTGAAAATATTGAGGCTTTAATTAGCTTAATTAAAGCTAAAAAACCTTCAACTGTAAAAGGACAATATATTCAAAATATTTCAGTTTCTGCAACAATGGGACCTGGTATTAAGGTTTTAATTAACAATAATTAATAACAACTAAAATATATGTACATATGTGCATATATTTTTTATTATCTAAAAAACCAAATTTTATAAATTTGCTAAAAAATCGGAAAATGGCCCATAGATTAAAAATTTAAAAATAAGATGAAATTTGTAGATTAAAATTAGTAGATTAACATTGAATTATACATTACCTTCTTCTTCTTTTATTAACATATATTTGCTTTGATAATCCATATTTATTAACTAATCTAATAATCGGTTTTGCATAGCTGTCATTTGTTTCTTGTCAATCTAGAAAGGCTAACGACGTTATACCTGTAGAAGAAACAACTGTTCTAAAATATTGCATTTACCAATTTTAGGAATTCAATCATTAATATAGCCATCAATTTCAACAACCTCACCAAATAAACGCTGTTTTTTAATTTGTTTTGAATGTTGTTAAATTTGTAATTTAAGGCTTGGTTAACCATTTAAGAAAATCTTCACATATGTTAGAATTGTTGACTTTTAAATTCTGCTTAATAATCTTTTTATTTCAAAATATGATGTTTTGTATTTATTTGTTCAAAATGGTTTCATTTTACATTCT
>JAHLFM010000035.1 GCA_018883815.1 Candidatus Ureaplasma intestinipullorum | reverse complement strand
GTATATTTTTTATATGTAAAATCTTGACCCATTCTATAAATTAATATTCGATCTCCATTATTAATATTTTGAATTTTGTTAAAAAGGGCTCATGAGTATTTTGATATATATCATTTTTTAATTTTATATGTTTGATAACTACATGTTGATAGAATAAGATCTATATTTTCTCTTTTAGTTTTTAAATCTGGGAATAATTGGGAATGATATTGATATTTAATTGGTAATAATCAAAATTTACAATTCTCATTAATAATTGGATAATTATGTTGAGGTGAAGAATTACAATTATATTCCTGAAACATTTTAATGAAAACTTTTTCACCATTCGAATTAAGTAAATTCGAATCTTTAAAACCTCATTCAATCAATAAATTTTTGTATTTTTGAATTTCTAAATTCTTATTATCATCAAAAAATGTAGTATAAATAGTATTGATCTTATTTTGTAACGCATGTTGAAAACTAAAATATAAAAATCTTTCACCAATTTTGATATTAGTTAACACAGATTTAAATGATGCTATCTTTAAAATATTATTATCATGAATTAAAATTTGGATTTTTGAATCTAAGTCATTGTGTTTTTCAATTTTTAAATATAAAAAAGCTTTAACATTATTATCTTCTTTAATTATGTATGCTTTTGCAAGTTCTTTTTGTTTAGTTAAATATCAATAGTTAAAGTTTTCATAATCTTTTCTAAACGAATCAAAAAATGGTTGTTTATAATCAATGTTGGAAAAATATGTATATTCAATTCTTAGTAATGATTCATTAGTAATATTATATTTTTTATAATAATCAAAAAATTCATCAATAAACTCTGATGGGGTATACACTCTTTTGTTTATACCTAGTAAATTTGCTTTTCTAATTATTCCTTTGTCTTTTGTTATTAAAATATCTACAGTATCATTTCACACCAAAAACAATAATTGATTATCAATTAAATCATTATTGCTATTATTAGAAATAGGGCTGATTATAGAACTAAAAATACAATTATTATCATATTTATTTGTTTGTATATTTTGATAAATATTTAATTTAGATAATATAGACTCTTTGTACTTTATATCTTTTTGATCATTAACTTTATAATTATTAATTTCTTTAATTGTAAGATCAGAAATACACAATATAAATCGATCATCAAAACCCTTAAAAAGATGATTAACTTCAGCTAATGCATTATTTCCTTCACGTGAAACTATTATATTAGTATCTAAAAGAATTGAAACATTATTACGATTATTAATATTAATTTTATCCTCTTGTAAATATATATAATTATTATCAATTTTTCAAATTTGATATCTGATATTTTTTTTATTAATTTTTAATATTAAATAATCTGAGATTTGGATATTATTTTGATTTAAAAATAATCTTAACTCATCTGTTATTAAGATTCTATTATCTATAATTTTATTATTTAAACAAAAAGTATTTGGCATAGCTTACAATAAAAATATTATATATAATATTTTAAAATTAAGGTAAAAATATTTTGTTAAAAAATAGCGAAAATGACCCATAAATTATAAATCTATATTATCTATTAACTTTAATTGTTTCTTTGAACTAATAAATTTTTATTTTTGTTAAAGATTAATTTAGAAATTTTATTCTTATTAAAATAATTTAAAATCAATAATTTTCAAATTAATAATTGATAGTAATATTTATTCATAATATAGAAAATTAATACAACAACAATTAAATGAATCAATAATCCAATTCCAAACATTATTGCAATGGAATTTAATGTTGGAGTTCATATGTTTAATTTATATAAAATAAAATAAATTGGATAAACCGTAAAATTAACAACTAATGTTTGGATCAAAAATAATCCTATTTTTCCATTAGAGATAAAAATACTGTCAATTATTGAGGAATAGGCATAACATATATAAAATCCAAATAATATTAAAACTAAATTATCTACTGTGTTATAATTACTTACTCCCATCACGTTATTAATAAACATTGGATTAATTGGTAAAAAACATAATCATAAAATAACAACAATACTAGTTAAAATTAGATAAAATCTTATTTTATATCTTTTATCTTTTTCAAGATTATTCTTAAAAAATAATATGAGAACTATGTGTTTCTTTAATAAATAATGAAATAATTGAGATTGGTAACAATAGTCAAGTTCAAATAAAATTATTGGCAATTCAATATGTACCTTGTTCTCCTACCATTGAAACCATTTTAATTACCATTAATAGAAATACAACATTTCTTATAGTAGTTTCCATTGCAGCAAACAAAAAGTTTTTAAAATAAGGTAGAATATATAGTTTTGTTTTAAAATATTTTAATTTTCATTCTATTGTAAAGATTCTATTACCTTTAAGAGTAAAATAAACTAAACATATCAATAAATAAATTCCACTTGATACAATTGAGCTAATTCCTAATCCTACTCAATTTAATTTAAGTGAAAAACTATTATCACTTACAATAAATAAATCTAATAAAACATTAACAACTAAATATGCAATATTAACTGCAATTCCAACATATTCATACCATCTTAATCTAAATATAGAAAATGAAACAATAAAAAAACTTGCACATGATGTTAAAAATATAGCTCATGTTTCAAATCTCATATATTCAATAGATGAATGAATAATATTTGAATCTTCTATTCCAATACTATTAACAAGATTAGAAATATTAAAAAATATAATAATTGTAAATAATAAAAATACCCCAAAAACAATAAAAGTAAGTAATGTATAATTTTGTTTTATTTCATTAGTAATTTTATTTTGAAATATATTTTTCTTTAATGTAGCAATTGTGTAAAAAATTGGAACAATTATAGCTTCAGTAATTATTTCATATAATACATTTAATCATTGAATTTGAGCAGCAATACTATAGTTGGACCCATCATCAATTTGACCAATAAAATATATTCGTGTAGTTTTATAAATTACAGGAATTAGAATTGTAAAAATAATTATTAATAATAATTTTCAATTTAAATGTTTTAAAAAATATTTAATATCCTTATTTATCATTTTCAATTCTCAATATTTAGTATTCACATAGATTATAATCTATATTGGCAATCATATCAATATTTAAAAAATCTTTTTATACTATCTAATCATTTAATTTTAATATCAAGATTTTGAATATTTCTATTTTGATATTTTTTAATTGTATGATTATAAAAGAAATCAATATTTTTAAATATTAAATCTATTAATTTTTTATCTTTATATTGACTAATAAAAAATAATACTTTCTTAGCTTTTGTTTTAAAATTTATTTTGTTTCAATCACCAATATTAATACATGTACATAATAGAAAAATAACATCATATATATAATTTAAAATTTCACATTCATCAAAATCAATAATTTTTTTAGGTCAACCAAGAAAATTAAAAATTATATTTAATGGGCTAATATCAGTATGACAAATAATTTCATCCTGTTTAAAATTATGAATATATCCATACCTAAATGATAATATATGGAGATTTTTAAGAATCTTCGCAATTTTATATAATTTTAAATAGCTCAATTCAACTGCATTTTTATAAGTTTTGCCAATAATATATTTATAAGAATAACCATTAGAAGTTTTATTTATTTTATATACATATTTAAAGTTGCTTTTATTTAAAAAAGCTAAATAATCTAATAATAAACTATTATTACATTTTTTTGTGATCATAAATTATTAATGCTCAATTATTTTTATTATTTTAAATATATTTTTAAATATTTTAAAATAAATTTATTATATAAGATTCAATTCAATATTAATATTTAATAATTTAAAGAAAAAATAAATAAAAAGGATCTTATTCTATTTTTTCATATTACAAAGAGAATATTAAAAATTTTAAGATATATAAATATTCTTAATAGAAACGATATTTAATAATTATTTATTATTTAATATGTTTATTGAAAAAAATAAAAACATTCACATAGTGAATGTTTGAATTGAATTAAGAAGTTACTTTATCAGTTAGTTGATTTATAAACACTAAACCACCATCAGTAGGTGCAGGTTGTACGCTTTGATTAGCGCAAAAAGTAGACTTATTAACATAAACAATGTTTGTATACTTTCCACTTTCTAGTTGTATTCTAATACTATTGCCTTGCAATCATGAAGGCTTATTTGCACTTTCTCATGAAAATTGCAAAAATTTAGGATAAATTTTATAAGCATCAAGTTTAGTACCATTAGGATTGTTAGAAGGTGTAACAGCACCAATTTGAAACCCAAATGACAATTGTTTAATGTTTTTTAAATCATTATTTTGAGATTGACCTATTGTGTTTTCTCATGTACCTTTAAATAAGTTACCAAAATAAGTTGCAGTATTTTTACTCATTGTACATTGAAATAAATTTTGTGTACTACCAGCACTAGAATTAACAGTAATTTTATTTGCTGTCCCAGACATTTTATTAATAAAATAAGTTTTAATTGCATCTATAGGTTGATTTTGACTATCATATACACACTTATTTGCTGGAGTTGAGAAATCTTCTAAATCTAATAAACCTGATGATTGTACAGCATCTCTAAAAGCTTGTTCACCATTTTCAACACTATTACTATCTTGTTCACCATTTTTGTCGTCACCATTACAACTTGTTAATGCAATCGGTAAAGTAACAGCTGCAACACCTAAAGCTGCCATTGATAAACCAAATTTTAATCATTTTAATTTTGACATTATTACTACCTCAAAAATTGAAATACATATAAAATTATATCATATATATATATTAATAAGCAAATTTTTTGCATTGATAACATATTATAAAATAATATGTTGTGCTATAAATTAGTGTATCACAAAAAAATATATTTTCCAAATTTAATTTTTCTTTCTTTTAAACAATTTAGCTAATTTTCCAATTGTAATCCAAAGTAATGAAGATACAGATAAACTACTTATAATTGATACTATTATTGAATAAATATCATCATTTGTTGTTGGATG
>JAHLFM010000004.1 GCA_018883815.1 Candidatus Ureaplasma intestinipullorum | reverse complement strand
TAAACTATCAATTCTTTTAATTTCTTTAGAATATGAATTAGAGTTTTTTAAACGCTTAAATTTATTATTTAATTCACTTAATTCATTTTTTAAATTTTGATTATCTTGAACTAAGGATTCAATTTTAATTAATAAATTTTGGATCATTTCATCTTTAGCATTAATTGAATTTAACAATTCTTCACATCTATTTGTTAGTTCAATGTGGTGTTTAACATCGACCACAGGTTTTTGTTTATGCTGATTATTTATTACTTGTCTTAATTCATTATCATTTTGTTTAATATAAATACTTGTGGTAGCAATATTGCTATGTCCCATTAGTGTTTTAATTACACTTAATCTTTCACCTTTTTCATCAAGATTTTGCGCAAAATGACGTCTAAAGTCATGACAAGCACCATTAAAACCAATATATTCAAAACATTTTTTAGTAATTCTATAAACTTGATCAAGATTTGTTCATTTTAAAATTATTTTTTCATCAAATTCTAATAATGATTTTTTAAATAAATATTCAATATTTTTAGTTAAATAAATTTTTCTTATTGTTCCTTTTTTACCAATAATATTAAATTCATTATTTCTTGATTTTAAATATTGTTCAACTACTTTTGCAACTTCAAATTTTCTTACTCCTAAATCAAATAATATATTTAAAATTAATTTGTTTTTTAGATCAACTGTAGCTAAATATATTTTTAATTTATTGATATGATCTGCATTCATATAATAGAATTCTTTTTTATTTAAATGTTTTTTATAATTTTTCTTTAATTGATTAATTTCATCTTCAGTTAAATTAAAATCATTTTTAAAATATTTAAGAGCAGCAATTGCTGTTCTTTGACTTGTTGCTGGTAAATTATCAAAATATTTATTAATTAAAATATGATCATTCAATATTTGACTTTTATTTTCAAGAAATTCTTTCAATATTCTTAAATATAATTTATATGTCTTTTCACACAACATCATTACATTCTCCTTCTCATCATCCATCTCATCATATTAATTCATTTGTTGAATTTACATTAATTATTTGTTTTATGGAATGCACAGACATATATTTAGATTTAGATCCATTAATATAAATACCTGCAATTTCATAAAACTCATTTTGTTTTATATCTAATTCATTCATTTTTTTAAAATGATTTTCAAATATAAACAATATTTTATGTTTTGGATCATTTGTAATTAATTTAATATAATTGGTTTTGTTGTTCATATAATGATAAATTTTTTTAATCTTGACTTTTTTAAATAAAAAAAATTGGGTCATTTAGCTCCTTTCTTTCACTAACTAACACCAATATTTTTTTTTTTTGCAAGTAAAAATAATTATGTTATAATAATATTAGTTAGCAAATTTTAGTGAAATAGCAACTTTTGTTGCTATTTTTTTATTTATATATAATTTATAGATTATTAGATTTAGTGTCAAAAAAGCAGCTCGACACTAAATATTAAACTATTTAGCACTAACTGCTTATTAATAAATTTATATATGCAATTAATCATACAATGACTTGCTTATTAATATATATATATATATTAAAATTCCTCAATAATTTTGTTAGTTTAATAACTTTATTTTATTAAATAAAATAATCCAACTAAACTGTAACAAAAAGATTAAATAATCGAAACTAATGCTAATTTAAACTATTGAAATAGTATATACAATTAAATTTGAAACAAGTGTTGAGTTTGATTATTTAAGTAAACTTTTATTAATTATATAGAAAGTGAAAATTTAACTGAATTATATTTTTAAAAATTCAAATATTAAACAATAAAAAGCATTAGAGCTAAAACTTTTGTAACTCTAATGCCTTTTGAATGAACAAATTAGTATTTATAGATTATTTGTTAAAAACTTTATTAATTTGTTCTAAACCTACATATGCTTGACCATAACCAAAATATTCATTAGTACTCTTAGTTACGCTTGGAACACTTTCAAAATGGAAGTTGTATCTATATGCTTCTTCAGGTGTGCAGATTAATACTCCATCATAAGAAGGAAGTGATCAAACATTTACACTTCTTCATAATGAAACTTGACCACCAATAGCTGGATTGTTGTTGTAATTATTTAAATGAATAATTTTAACTGAACTCATTCCATTTCCAGGTAAAACAGAACCATAACTACCATCTTTTGAAGCTGCATCATTTGCAAGGTTAATAAAGTTTAAATTGTATCCTTTAGGTACATAAATTGTTTCATCAATGTATAATTTATGTCCATCTAAGTAAACAGTTATATTAACAGTATCTTCAGAAGCTCTACTATCTTCATTGAATAATTTTTCTCATCCATGTTGAGCTTTTAAATCACTTCAATTAGTATCTTGAGTTAATGTAGCTACTTCATAACTATTAACTTGATCAACTAAATTATCATATCCTCAATTAATATCATTACCAACTGTATTTTTAATGTAGTTAGCAGATACTAAAATTCCACTTTCAAATGGATTTTCCATACCTAATTTTGCGTATTCTTCAGGATCTGGAGTTGTAAAACTAAATTCTACAACTCTAGTTGTTCCACTAACTTGGTTAGAAACTAATTCAGTACCTAATGAAATACTTGGGTTAGATACAGAAGCAACAGATAAATCTCTCACAGTTTGTGTAGAATCACTTATAGTTACTTTAACATTAATTTTTTCATTAATTCCAACAGTTAAAGAGTCTGACTCTTGACCATCTTTAATTAATTTAATAGTACCAAGTGAATCATTTTTAACACTAATTTGGTATTGAGTGTTTGTAGTGTCGCTTGTAGCATTTAACACTTCACTTTTTAAAATTGAATTAACACTAGTTTCCTTCTTAACTTGAGAAGTTTGGTTAATTCCAATAATAGCTCCAGCAGCAGCTCCGCCTAAAACAGCAGCTCCACCAAAACTAACTAATGATCATTTTAAAATTTTATTAATTTTCATACTTTTCTCATTTCTTTGGTAACTTTTATAATTACCTACTTATATTATACTATATATATATATATATATATATATAAAAAATATTTTTTTAAAAAAGATTTAAATCTTATTTATTTAACTTTTGACGTATTGTACAATATATTATAATATTATATGTTTAATTGAAAGAATTTATTATGAAAAAGAAAATATTATTTTTATCTTTAATTTTAGGAATATCAATTCCCGCAATTACAACTACATTAGTTAGTTGTTCTTCAAATAATGGTAGTAGCGAAAATAAAAATGAAGGAGCAATAAGTCCAGATACTAACCCTAATCCTAATCCTAATCCTAACCCAGATCCTACTCCTAACCCAGATCCTGCACCAACTCCTGACCCTAATCCAACTCCTACACCAACCAAACCAATTGATGCACTAACTGAAATGTTTAATGCAAAAAATAATGACCCAATTAGTAAATTGCCATATACTAATGATTTTTATACTCAAGATGAAATAAATTCTAAAATTACACAATTTATAAATGATAATGATTTAGAAGTTGATAAAATTATCGAAAAATGAGCTAACAATTATTTAAATAATTTTATTATTTCAAGAGGAAATTCTTGTACAGGAAAAATTATTGAAAACACTATAAAAATCACAGATAAAAACACAATAAATGGAAATATAAAATTTGAATTTACATGAACAAAAAATATGGATCACTCATATTATGCTTCATCAAGAGCTGCTAATGATACAGAAGTTCAAAATTTTATTTTTGAAAATGTAAAAATTGAATCATACATTAATAATGGTTTAGCAAATTATTTAAGTTTTTATATTCAACCAACAAAAATTGAAAAAAAATTAGATACAACTGTTCAATATCAAAATAGTTATAATTTATCTTTCAATGGAGTGTATAAAATATATTTGGATAAGTTTATTGATTTTAAAATTCAATTAAATAATTCTTTATTTAGTTTAAATTTAGAAAAATATATTAATAACTTAAATTCATATAGAATAGCAACTGATGATGAAAAAGCTTTTATTACTGAAGTGTTTTCTAAAATTGTAAATTCAGATGCTCAATTTCTATTATTTGGGCAAAACCCAACTGATAATAAACAAATTAATACACCAATTTTAAAAATTGATCTTAGCAGAGCTTATAATGTAAGTTCAACTCTTTTAACAAACTTTGTTTGTGATTTAAATGTATTACTTTCATTTATTCATGAAAAATCAGATTCTAAAGTTGAAGGTTCAACATTGTATCTAACTTGTAAGAAATCATTAAATACAAATATTCCTGCAAATAATCCAAATGTAATTGATTTAAATACAAATCAACCATATGCTAATGTATATAGAGACCAACGTTTTTTATTTGATTCATATAGAGAAAATATTGATCTTAAGAATAAATTGATTGAAAATAATCAATCAAAAATTACTAATTCTAATTGATTAGAATATCTAAATTCATTAACTGATACTGAAAAAGCGCAAAACATTTATGCATTTTCATTGCCATTTGTAAGTTATGGAGCAAAAGCTTCAGAAGTTTCAGAAACTACTGGATATATAAATGGTAAGGTTTTATGTGATGGCTATTCAAAAGTATTTTCATATATTGGTTCAATGTTGGCAATTCCAACAATCAAAATTGTTGGTAGTGTGTTTGATGGAGCTGTTCCTGGTCAAACTGCAAGTGGTGGTGTACATGCATGAGATCTAATAAAAGTAAATGATCAATGATTGTGATGTGACCCAACTTGAGATGATTCTTTAGCTCCTGGTTCTGTAACTTATTCAGAAACTAATTTCTTGAAAACAACAGCTCAATTTTTTACACCGCAAACTCATGTAAGTGTAAATAATTGGGATGCAGGTGCTAGTTTACCAATTTCTGTTCACAATTAATAAATTGTATAATGGATATCTTATTAGATATCTTTTTTTATATATAAATATTTTTCTAGAGATTAATTATGAAAAATATAAATCTAATGTTATAAGAATTATTAATAACTAATTGGTATTAATATAAAAACTAAAGTTCCATATTATATTAAATTGTCATTGATAATAATAATCATTTATTGTAAAATAATATTAATTATGAATAATCTTGATAATAATTCTGCAACAAATTTACAAAGTTTTGATAATTTAGGAGCTGCTAATCCATATCAAGTTTTTGTTGATACAATTAAAAATCCATTTGAAATAAAACAAGTAAATGAAAAATTCAAAGAAGAAGAAAAAATTCAAAACGAATTTTTATCAACCCAAGTTAACTATGAAAACTCTCCAAAGTTTTTTAAATTTGAAAAAAATTATTTATTACTTAAACTTTTACTTGCTATTTTATTTACACTTGCTGGCATAATTGGCATTGCTATAATTGTTTTAAATAATTATAAATTTCATCTAATTGCAAACAATATTAATAATGGTTACTATGTTTTAGATTCTCTTATATTGATTCCATCAATATGTGCATTAATTTCAACAAGTATTAATTATCATTTTATGCGCAAGGAATATAAAAAATCATTAATTAGTTTTGATTCAAATTATGTATCAAATATTATCCAAAAAATTTATAAAAAAATATTTATTACAAATATTAATCTAAATTGATTTATATTCTACATTTTTATAACTGCGTTATTTACAATTCTTCTTGTTTTCATAATCACTTATTTTAAAGGGTTGTGAGAATTTGGAGGAAATTTAGCTCCCTCATTTGGAAATATAGATCCTAAACAATGAGCAAAAAATGGTTTTGATATAAGTAAATTTGGGATTTTTCCTGAACTTAACAAAATTACAGTTATAGTTGTTTCTACTGTTGTTGGTTTTTCATTCATTTTTCAAGTTGTAATCTTATTCATGAATACTATTAGAATGAAAAGAATAGAATCAACATACACAACTAATATTTTAAGTGAAGATGAAATTGTTGCCCTAAAACATGCTGCAAATAAACGTAATTTTATAATATTTTGCGTTTTAACAATTACATTTGGATTAATTCTATTAATGGTTTATTTTTTACTAAAAAGAAAAAAATAGAATATTATGTATAAAAAATTATTTACAAGAGAAATTAAAATTGACACATATAATAAAAAACAATATTATTCAGAACTTGTGTCAAAATTGAATTTTAAAAACATTGATAACTATTCAAATAAATCAATATATGATTTATGAAATATTAATTATGAAGACATTTTTTTAGCATATCGTTTTAAGGTGCTAAAAGATTGAATTTTTCATAATGAAAAATATTCATCAACATTTATAAAAAATCTAAATTATATAATAAAAATATTAGATGTGGAAAAATACTTAAATGCATTTGAATCTAATTATATTGAACACTATGAATCAATAATATTTTGTAAAAGTAGAAATATAAAAAAATTAATTGTTGATTTTAATACTAATTTAAATGAAGAAGTTTGATTTAAATTTTCATGTTCTCAATTTATACAATTTAATGAAAAAAAAGAACCACTTTTTTTAAATTCTAAAACTATAGATATCTTTTTATCTAACCAAAGATTAATAATATCTACACCTGTAGAAATACAAAGCATAAATTGAAAAGATATTATTATTTTTAAGTTACAAAATAATAAAATTGAAATAGTGACAAAATTTAGTAAATTTTATATAATTTCAATTGAAATATATGAAATATATGTTTCGGTAGAAAGAATATGTAAAATTATTAATATTAAACTTTAATATGATAAAAGACGAAATATTAGCAAAACTAAAATTTGTTCCCAAAAAACCAGGTTGTTATTTATGAAAAAATATTAATGGAAATGTAATATATGTTGGTAAAGCAAAAAATTTATTCAACAGAATGCATCAATATTTTGATAATAATAAAGACTCAAAAACATCACAATTAGTCAAAAATATTGCTGATTTTGATTATTTCATTGTTGACAATGTTAATGAAGCATTAATTTTAGAAAATAATCTAATCAAAAAATACTATCCTAAATTCAATATTTTACTTAAAGATACATCTGATTATCCTTATATTGTTTTAACAAATGATAAAAATCCCAAACTTATTTATACTCATAAATACCATTCTATTAAAGGCAAATATTATGGACCAATTGCTGATTCTTCGCTAAAATCCTATGATGTTTATAAAATATTATTAGAAATATCTCCTTTTAATAAACATGGATTTAATCATTTTAATTCCAATTTATATAAAGATAAAAATCCAGATCAAGTTTTTGAAATTTGAAAAAAATATTTAGATGATATTTTTAATGGTAAAGTTAGTGAATTACAAGAAAATATTATAATTTGAGAAAAACAAGCTGCCAACTTATTAAATTTTGAGGAAGCAAAAAAATTTCATGATATTTATGTAGCTTTAGATAAAATTGCAAGTTCACAGCTTGTCCAATTTAATCTAAATAAATATGCTGATTATGTTTCATTTTATATTAAAGAAAGTTTTATATCAATTATTATCTTTTCTTATATAGATGGAAAGTTATTAAATAAACATTCTTTTATTCATGAAATATATCAGGATGACATTGAAGACATTCTATCTAATTATTTAATTCAATACTATTCAATTAATAAAATACCTAAAAAAATATTTATTTCTCTTTCTAATGAACTATTAAATAATTTATCAGAAATCTTAGATACAAATGTTTGTTATCCTTTAAATGATTTTGATAAAAATATTATGAATCTTTCTTTAGAAAATGCCAAAGATTATTATCAAAGAAACATTAATATATCTAAACTTAAATATGATTATTCAATTGATATCTATGAAAAATTATTAGAAATAACGAATCTGAAAAATATTTATCAAATGGATGTTATTGATATTAGCAACAATAATAATAAAGATCCAATTGCAGGTGTTATTGTATATATAAATGGTAAACCTGTAAAGAAAATGTATCGAAAATATAATCTTGATACCCTAAATGGGATAGGAGATTATAATTTTATGAAACAAGCAATATATAAAAGATACAATTTTATGTTAAATCACAATGAAAAACTACCCCAATTATTAATAGTTGATGGTGGGGAAATTCAAGTTAATGCTGCACTTACATCTTTAAATGAATTAAATATCAATTCAATAAAAGTTATTGGTTTAAAAAAAGATGATAATCATAAAACCAATTCTATTGTTGTGGATAATAAAGATATAAAATTAGATAAGAAATCACATTTTTATCTATATTTATTAAATATTCAAGAAGAAGTTCATCGTTGAGCAATTACAAATTTTAGAAACAAGAATATTAAAAATAAATTTGTTTCATTTTTTAAGGACATAAAAGGAATGGGTGTTGAACGTACTAGAAAATTACTAAATAAATATCCAACCCTTAAGGATATCTATTATGCAAATGATATCGAATTAGAACAAATCATCCCTAAAAAAATAATTAAAGACATAAAGGAAAAAATTAAAAATGAGTTTAATATCTAAAAAAGTATTAATAATTGAAAATTCAAAAGAAATTGATAAGGCTATTAAAAAAATAAAAAATCAAAATGTTGAAATCTATCGTGAACCAATTCTACCATTTGATTGAAAAGAAAAATTAATCAATGAAAAAGCTATTATTGAACATCCATTATTTAAAAGATATAATATTGAAATTTCAGATAACAATGATATTTTAAAAGCTTTTTATTCATTATATTTATCAAAAGTTGATTCGATATTAATTGGTCATATTTATACATCTAAAATTGTCTTCATATATTCTATAATTTTCTTTGGTGTCAACAATTCACTTTCTAGTAGTTTTATTTGTAAGAATTCAAAAAAAAATACTACAGTTTGAACAGATTGTGCTCTAAATATTAAACCTAATTATTCAACATTTGTAAATATTATTAAAAATGCTTGTTTTTTTTATAATCAAATGATTTCTAATAAACATACAATCAATGTGTGCTTGTTAAGTTTTTCAACATATGAAGATTCTAATGATGATACTATTAAGATTTATAATCAGTTAAAAAATGATATTGAGTTATCAAAAATAGGTAAAACTAATATTAACCTAATTGGACCTATTCAATATGATGCAGCAATTAATAAAAATGTTTATATCAAAAAAACTAATGATAAAAATTACAAAAAACCAGATATATTTGTTTTTCCTGATTTAAATTCTGGTAATATTTCATATAAAATTGAAGCACAATATTCAAAATTTTATGGTCCATTTGTTTGTGGTACAAATAAAAAAATTGCCGATCTAAGTAGATCAGCAACTTTTGATGAAATATATGAAACTATAAAATATTTATGTAATTAATGTGTGAATACAACATCGTTAACGTACATATAATTTGAAATAATCGATGTATTATTACTATTATTAATTAAATATTTAATATTATCACTATTACTTACAATTTTAACTCTAGTTTGATTTGCTTCATAAGAGAATGATATTTTTGAGAAATAAGATACAAATTGATCTTGTGTAATATAGTTAGTAATATTATTGTTTTGAATTGCGTTTATTGCATTATAAACATTTCTTGCAAATGCATCTTTAAATCTTGATAGTCTAATTTGAGAGAATGAAGTTACAGATTGTTCATTCATAGTTTGTTTAAATTGTTGACTAACAATATCACTATTTACATCAAACATAATTGGTGAAACAGTTGTAGAAATAATAATTTCACTTGCGCTAACAAATTGAAAATTAGCAGCATTTGTCGCATTAATGTCACCTTGGACAAAACTTAAATTAGCAAGAGGGTCAACTGTAAATTTAAACTTAACTGTATTATTTTCATAATTATTAATTTCAGTTGGAATCATTTCAACACCAATAATTGAAGTATTAATATTGCTTCCAAATAATTTCTTAACTAATTTATCACTATATAATTGCATATCTGTATTCTTTTGAATATTGTTTTCAGCGATAAATTGATTTAATAAATCAAATGTTTGATCGTTAATTGTATTATCTTGATGATATCAATTAACATTAGTTAAATATAATTTTGAAGTTTTGTCTCCTAAATTAAATACATATGGATAGTTAGAATTAATAATAATTGTAATTGTATTATGTTCTACGTTCAATATTGCATTATTTGGTGATAATGTATTTCCGAAAACTAAACTAAAGAATCTATCTTTATAATTATCCATTAGCACTGGACTTATAATTTGTAATTGATTCACAGCTTGTTGAAATCTTGCAGCTAAATTAGTAGTATCAATTAAACCATATGGTTGATAGAAAGTTATATTTTTAACTCAAAGAATTTTATTTTTATAAACTTTATTATTTCTAGTAACATCATGAATTTCAATTGAATTAATGGTTGTATCATTTAATTGTGAAAATTCTTTATTAACAGTTTCCTTTATTTCTAAAATCATTCTATAATATCTAACATTATTTGATTGAGAAACATATTCCACACTAACATCAACATCATTTGAAGTAATATAGTTTTCAATTTTATCAGTTGTGGAACCAGGTACAGTTTTATTAATCTTATCAAAAATAAGTGAAAGAACATATTGTTGATTTAATAAATTAGTAGAATTCTCGATTTGGTAATTTTCAATAATTTGATTGATTTCACTTGTAATATTTGGATTTTGAATTTGCACAATAAATGGGTTAATTGGAGCATTTACATGAACTTTTATAATATTGTTTGCATATTCAATACCATTGTTATTACTTGATGGTAAATTAACACGAATATTTGCGTCACCCAAATTAATAGTAATTGTAATTGGTGTAGAAAATTGGTTATAAGTAATACTGCTTGGATTATCAATAGCAACACTAACACTCATATTTTGACCATTTGTGGAAAGAACAGGAGTAGAAGTATTTTTTACATTTCCAAATGCTTTTAAAATATTTTCTTTATTAGAATCACTTATTTTATTACCACTTATTTCGTCTGTGTTAATGTTTTTGCTATCAAAAATATTTTGAATTTTTGTTGAAATATCACTTGTATTCAAATTGTCCATAACATAAGTTGGAAATTGTAAATTTTTAATTTTTAATGTTAATCTATCAGGAGAAATTTCAATATTAGTTGGTTGTTGAACAGAACTTGACAATTTTTTAAATAAATATTTTTTATATTTACTTGTAATTTCTAAATCACCAACAATATTAGTACCTTGATTAGTTTGTGTAACATTAATATTAAATTCAAAATTATTTCTTAAGATAGTCAATAATTTATCAGGTTCTTTTGCATTTTTAAACATTTGTTTAAATGCCAATTTATTAATTCCATTTGCAAATGGAGAATAATTTTCAATAATATATGAAGAATATATATTATTATCATTTATAAATTTTTGCAATTGTGTTACATCAATATTTCATCAATTATAACTTTTAAGTAAAACTTGTAAATCATCACCTAAATCAGTACATCATTCAATATCTTGAATTAATAAAGTTTTACCATCATTTTCGATAACTGTATTTTCAGGGGCGTTACCACCAAAAATGTAATTAAAATTATCATTAATATTTACTTTTATTCAATTTGAACCATATTCAATACTAAATTCTTCAACCGCTAATCCTGTTGCATTAGAAATTAAATCAGTCAATACAAATGAATTTTGGTTACTATTCAAATTAGTTTCAGGGAAAACTACATTATATAACATAATGTTTTTATTCAAATCACTTTGAATATTATTGGCAACTACTTTTTTAATAGAATTACTTGAGGTAGATGATGAAATTTTTGTTGATTGAGCACATGAAGATAGTGTTAAACCAAGTGTAGTTGATGCTGCTGCCAAAAATAATACTGATAATGAAATTGCAGTTGTTTTTCTCTTTTTATTCATATAAATTCCCCCTTATAAATTTTTGACTATTATTTTTTTAAAATCAATTTGATGGCCCAAAAGGTCCAGAGAACATTGAACCACCACCAAAATTAGAAGTATCGATTTGACCATTTCTAATTTCACTTGCATATTGTTCTAAAAGTTTTAAAATTCTTTTTTCATCTTTTCTTGGATTTAACACAGCACCAATGACTGTTAAAATTATAACAACACCAATTATTGCAAAAATTGCAATTTCAATGTTAGCAGCATATGTAAATGTGTATTTTACAGCTTCATCTGATGGATCATTTAAATATTGAATTGGATCAATTAAGATATTTCAACTAAACATAAATGTAGACATCAAGAATAAAACTAAATAGAAACTCATCATTCCTCATGAAAAACGATATTTAGCATTGTCGTTTTTAAAGTTTTTAAACATTGAAAAAGCAATAAAACAAAGGATAATTGCTACAATTATGAATTGAAATATAAACGTTGGAATGTTTAATCTTAATTTATCTACATTACCATTATTCATAATTTGAATTTCACCATTTTTTGAAGCGATTAATGCAAAGGCAGCAATTGATAATACAAACATTACAAACAACAAACCGACAATTATTAATTTAATTATTGGAATAAACTTAGGTTTTGAATTATAAATGTAAACTTTACCCTTACTAACATTTTTGCTAAGTATCATGTTTGCTTGAGTCATTACTAACTGGTCTGCAACATCATGCATTGAGTATCCACTATTTCTTAAAATGTCTTCATCAGTTTGATATGTACCTTGAGTTTGATTTGAAGGAATTTCTTGACTTACTTCCTCTTTTATATCTGCTTCATTTGAAGTTTTATTATCTAATTGTTCAATTGACAATCTTAATG
>JAHLFM010000034.1 GCA_018883815.1 Candidatus Ureaplasma intestinipullorum | reverse complement strand
ATTTTATTTAATTTTAATTTTGTTTCATAATATAATTTGTATTTTTTTTCTACATCATTTTCAATTTTTGATGGTTTTGTAGTTAAAAAACCATAATTAAAAATTGAGTTTTTTAAAATGTTTCTTATTTCATAATCATCAGAAACCTTCTCTGCAATTATGTCATTAACATATTGGAGTGCTTGGTTATAATTGATATCATCTTTTAGGTATTTTTTAACTTCATTTTCGATTGAATTTTTTGGTAAAGTTAAAATATAATTCGCAAGAGGTTCAAAACCTAAATTAATCGCAATTGCAGCTCTTGTTTTCTTTTTTTCAGCATATGGTTTGTAAATATTTTCCAATTCTGAAATTTTAGTTGCAGAATTAATTAAACTAATTATTTCGTCTGTTAGTTTTCCTTTTTTCTCAATTGCATTAATTGTTCAAATCTTCTTTTCTTCCAAGTTTAATTGGTAATTATATTCTTTTTGGATTAAAAAAATTTGTTCTTCATCTAAACCATTTGTAAATTCTTTCCGATAACGAGATATAAAAGGAATAGTATTGCCTTCTGAAATTAAACTTAGAGTATTTTTGATTTGAAAATCTTTTAATTTTAAGTTTTTAGCTAATTTGTTAATAATGTTGTCTATATTTATCATATTTCTATATTATAAATACTTTATTATTAATAAATAAAAAATATAGATAAATGTTGTAATATTTTTATTTTTTTTATATAATATTTATGTAAATTTTCTATGGATTGGTGGTGAAAGTATGTCTAGAACAATTATCGTTGAAGATAATGACGTTGAAAAAGCTCTAAAAAAATTCAAAAGAATAGCTAATGAAACTAAAAAAGATACAAAACGTCATGAATACTATTTAAGACCTGGTCTTCGTAGAAAAGAAAAATCAAAGGAAGCAAGAAAACACAAGATTTATTAATACAGATTCTAATCTGTATTTTTTTTGCTTTTTATAAAATAAATATATTTTTTTCATTATTTATAATTGGGGTGAATAATGAAAATAATAAATCAAACTTCTAATAATGAGTGTGGAATTTGTTGTATAAATATGATAATTAATCATTTTTATCATAGTCAAAAAGACAGAAAACATGAAATATATTCATTAGTGGATAATTTAGAAAAAAATGGTTTAAACATTTTTGAGATGGAAGATATTTTGGATCATTACAAAATTGAAACTAATTCTTATGAATGTGAATGGGAAGAAATTTTTAATTTTGATAAACCATTAATATTAGTGGTAAAAAATGGTGAAGTTTTTCATTATATAGTTGGCAAAATTAAAAATCAATATTTATATACATATGATCCTTTAGGTTCTAAAAAGAAATTTACTAAAGAAATTAAAATGACCAATTTTACTGGATATGTAATAAGTACGAATTTTTATAAACAAAAAATTAAACCAATAAATATAAATTTAAAACTTATCAAAAATATTTCTATTGGAATGAATTTAATATTTATTTTTATTAATATTTTTCAATTTATTTTTTCAATTTTATTGTCATATTTTTTGTCAAAACTTATGAATTTAAATTATGCAAATACTTTTGAAGAATCATTGTGAAAATTTAGTTTTATATATGTTGGATTATTACTGATTTCTGAACTGTTTGCTTATATTGAAAAATTGGTTAAAAACTATTATTTCCTTCGAGTTTACCCAAAAAGTATAAATTTATTTTGAAAAACTATTAATCGCCATAATTTGAAATTTTTCAATAATTATTCTAAACATGAATTATTACAAATTTATGGTTATGTTCATAAAATTATTAATTTTTACTCATTTTTTGGTTCTCAAATATTTTCAGAATCAATTATTTATATTTTTTCAATAATAATTGGATCTATTATAAATAAGAATAATTTATTATTTTTTCTAATTATTGCTATTTTAAATTTATTTATAATGTTTATTAATACACGTTTTGATAAAAGAATTATTAATTTTAATATTAAATCTAACCCAGTGTTTGAAAAAAATGTTCTTGATTTTTTTGAATATAAAAAGACTAATTATTGTAATTTAAAAGATAAAAATATTGCTAAAGAACTTCAAATGAAAATCAATAGTGTTTTATTTAAAACTATTGAAGTTCAGAATAATAAATCAATTTTAGATTTATTTGATAAGGTTATAAATTTATTAATACAATATGTAATTATTATAATTACTATTAAATATAGTAATAATTTTGGATTGATATTTTTGAATATGAATATTATTAATTTATATTCTCAAAGTTTAAAAAATATTCTTGAATTTTGGAAAGAATTTCTAAACAATCAAATAATTATTGAAATTGTTAAAAAAATTTATTCTCAAAATTCTGCACATAAAAAACCGAAATATGAAATTGAAAAAATTAAAAATATTGAATGTGGTAGTACTATCTTTAATAAGAATATATGTATAAATAAAAACGATTTAACTAATTTTGAGTTTATTAAAAATCTTATTAATTTAAATGATCCACAAAATAATATAAAAATTAATAATATATATCTCAAAGATTTAAAATCTTTAGATTTTTTACATAAAAAAATTATATATATTACTCCAAAAAGCAACTTAATTCAAATTCATAATCATTCAATATCATTAAATATTCTTGAAATTTTAGATCAATTAGAATCAGAAGAAATTAATATTTACGCAACATTATTGGAATTAGAAAAACACAAAAATAAAATAATTATTATTAACGAAAATTTTAATAATATAAAGAATCAATTTTTGTTAAACGAAATTAAAAAAATTTTGATAAATATTAATCAAAATAATTTTCTTATTTCTAATAATAGTAATAATTTTTTGATGGATATATATGAAAATTTTATCTAATTTAAATAAGAAAATATTGTTATCAGTAGGAATTATTATTTTTATTTTAATTTTTATAACATTATTTATTGTATTTTTTAAATTTGATAAATATTATAAATGTTACTTATATGACTATAATAATTATCATTTTTTAGTTGTTGATGATCAAACGTATCAATATTTATTAAAGGATGGAAAAGTATTTATTGAATATAATGATATTAATTATTTAATTAATTATCAATTTTTTAATAAGTTTAATAATATGTATGTTTATTTTACAGATTTTAGTAAATTAACAAATCAAATCAATGAATGTCAAATTTTAATTAAAAATATAAATATATTTCAATTATTGAAAGGATAAAAAATGAAAACTTTAAGTTATGAAACAAAAATTAAATTATCAGGAATGGGTACATACCCATGAAATACAACATTATATACAGCAATGGGTTGTCAAGCTGTTAATAATGTATTAGGATTGATAAATCAAATAATTTATAATACTAATGAAAATCCAAAATATAGAACTGCCAAAATCTATGATGATACATCATCAAAAATGTATTTAAGAGCTGGGAAAAATGCATTAAGTTCAACAATTTCATATGGAAGTTCATATTTTTAAAAATGAAGAAATTAAATATTAACCAAAAACAAATACAAGGATCAGGAATAATGGATTTTGGTGGATGAGGCTTTGCCACATTATCAAATGCTTTAGTTAATAGTGCAGTTGGTTTAACTACAAATGCATTAAATATTTCTAATTCCTTAAAACATTCTTCAAGTGGTGGACAATATATATATGCAAACCCATTAACTACTAGATATAACTTTTTTTAAATATATTAAAAATATGCACATTTTAAAAAACATTTTTAATCTATAATAAAGTATTTTAAAACTAAAACTATTGGAAAAAGTTCATTGATATGAGAAATTAATTGCAACATAAGTCATTTTTAATAATGAATTAAAATCAATGTTTGATAATTTTGAAAAATTTTTAACTTGTTTTAATGATCATGTAGTTTCTTTTAATAAATTAGAATAGTCTCAATATGGATGATTTATTCTTGATCATTCAAAATCAATAAAAACAACATCATTATTATCAGTTAACAGTATATTATCTAAATTTAAATCATTATGACTAAAACCCCAAGGAATAGTATCAAATTCAGATACTATTTTTTTATATATCAATAAATGTTTTTTAGGAATTTTTGCATTTTTTAGAAACAAATTATAATCATGTTTAATTATTTCAATATTGTTAATATTTAAATTATGATATTTTTGAATTTCTGAAAATATTCTTAATAAAACCTCATTATTTTTTAGGTCTTTTTTATTTAAGGTTCTTCCTTCAATTCATTTTTTAATTGCATTACCATTTTTATCATTATAATAAATGTAATTTTCTTCATTTATAGCTTTTAAAACATTTGCTTCATTTGATCGATTAACAATCTTATTATTTTCTCCTAAACGGATTTGAAATTTTTCATTTGAATTCAATTCTAAATAATAAGAAGAATTAGTATAACCATTATGAATCGGTTTAATAACTTTAATATCATTTATTGAAAATTTATCATTAAAAATATCTAAAAATAATTTTATTGCATTCTCTTTTAAATTGTTCATATATTATAATATTAATATGAAAAGTGAAATAAGTAAAATATTAATTATTCCAAACTATGAAAATATTCAAATAAATATTGAAAATAAATTTAAAGAAATTTTAAATAATTTTAATGGATTAATATTTTTTTCATGAGAACAATTTTATAGTAATAATGAAATAACTTTTAAACAATATTATAATTCAATTGAAGATTTTTTAAAAAAAAATTCTGATGAATCCACCATTATTATTGCTGAATCTTTAAGTGCCGCAATTGTTAATTCTATTGATTGCAAATTTTTCAAAAAAATTCTTATTTCACCAATATTTTCAAAATCTTTTGTTAATCCATATACTACAAATATTCCTTCATACAAACCAACTAAAAAAGATTTTATTTTAAAAATGCAAAAAGAGTATTTTTTAGAACCAATTAATCATCAAAATTGAGATAAAAAAAAGCTGAATGATTATAATTTTTATATATTACACTACAATCTTTTTGATAGTATAATAGCTCAATTTAGCATTTATGAAAATTTAAAAAAGATACACAAATTAGAAACTAAAAATTTAAAAAATACATATATTCTTCATGGGATATATGATAAACAGTCAATTTTTAAAAAGATTTGAAAATATTCAAATAAATATAATATTGAATTGTTTCCTTTTGAATTATCATCTCAGCATTTAATTGATGAAGAATATAAGAAATTTAAAACAATTATAAATCAGATAATAATTAATTAATTTTATTTCAAACAAGATCTAAAAATATTTTTGGATCTTTTTCTTTATAACAAATTTCATAAAGTGATGAAAATAAAGGTAAATTAATTTTATGTGTCTCGATGCATTTATTTATATATTCAATAGTTCTATAACCTTCAACTGTTTGCTTATTTAATTGCTCAATTGTTTGTTTTAAACCAAATTGTCCTAATTGATAACCAAAACGATAATTTCTAGACATATCACTACTGCATGTTAAAAAGATGTCTCCAACACCAAAAAAATCTAATATTTGGTTTTTATTATTTCCAGTTAGTGTAGAAATTAATTTTTGAATTTCACTTAATCCAATTGTTAAAAATGCAGAATGAGTATTCATAGAATTATCTAAAAATGAAACTAAACCTAGCCCAATTGCAAGGGCATTTTTTAAAGATGAGCATAATGAAGCAACATTTTCATCATCAAAATATACTAGTTTAAAATAGTTATTATTAAAAATTGACATAACATATTTTGCAACATCAAATGATGATGAAACAACATTAATAATTGTTTTATGTTTATTTAAAACATCTTCAGCAAACGATGGTCCAACAATTAGAGCATATTTTTTTGTTTCATCAATACCAAAAAGTTCAGATCAAACACCTTTTTTAGAAGATGGATTTAATCCTTTTGCAGTGTTTATGATTATAATATTTTCATTAAGGTATTTTTTAATGTCTTCATATATAGAAATCAAAGATTTTGATGGTGCACATAATAATACAATATCAATGTTATTATTAAAGGCTTCATCATAATTATTAAAACACTTTTTAGGAGGTTTAATTTTAATATTTGGAAATAATGGATGATTACCATTCATTATTTGTTTGCTAACTTCTTGATTTTTAGAATAAAAATAAACGTTGTTGTTATTGTCAATTAAAGGTTGGCTTAAAGCAGTCCCAAATGCACCAGATCCAATAATAAGAATGTTTGCCATAATATCTCCATAATTAATTATTTTTTTCTTTTCAATATAATGTTATTGGAATATTTAATAATCCAAATGCTTCTCTAATTTTATTTTCAATATATCTTGCATAACTAAAGTGTAAAAATTTTGGATTATTACAAAAGACAACAAATGTTTGGATTTGACTTTGAACTTGGGTTACATATGAAATGCGAACTCTTCCACCCTTGAATAAAGGAGCTTCTTGCATCATTTGAGCATTTAAAACTATTTCATTTAATAACGAAGTTGAAATTTTCTTATTAACTTCATTTCTAATTAAAGATAAAGTATCGAATATTGTATCTAATCTTTTTTTATCTTTAGCACTTATGAAAATTATTGGTGATCATGATAAATACTTAAACTGATTTCTAATTAATTTTGTGTATGCAGACATTGTATGATTATTTTTATTAACTGCATCTCATTTATTAACAACAATAATAGTTGGAATATTAGCTTTGTGAGCTAAACCACCAATGATCTCATCTAATTCACTAAATTCTTTTGATCCATCAATCATAAATAATATACAATTAGCTTTTTTAATAGCTTTTTCAGCTCTTAATACTGAATATTTTTCAATATTATCTATTATTTTGCCTTTTCTTCTAATTCCTGCAGTGTCAGTAATTGTAAATTTCTCTTTATGATAAGTGAAATCAACATCAATACTATCTCTTGTTGATCCGGCAATATCGCTAACGATAACTCTTTGTTCATTTATGATTGCATTGACCAAGCTTGATTTTCCAACATTTGGTTTTCCAATTATACAAAATTTATATGAATCATCATTATTTGCATTTTTAGAATCATTAGATTCATATTTAATTATTTCATCTAGAAGATCTCCAACACCAATTCCGTGTGCAGAAGAAATAAATTGTGGCATACCAAACCCTAATGAATAATATTGATTAAGGTTTTCTCTAGCAGACATTTTTTCTGCTTTATTAACAACTAAAATTATTTTTTTATCTTTTGCTTTTTTTCTCAAAAGTTTTGATACATAAAAATCATTAGAATCAATTCCATTAGTCGCAGAGACTACAAAAACTATGATATTAGCTTCATCAATTGCAAAATCAACTTGCATATTAATGTTTTCTTGAAAATTGACTTTAGAATTTTGAATTCCTCCAGTATCTATTAGTTCAATATTTCTAGTCAATCATTCAGCTGTATCATATATTCTGTCTCTTGTTACTCCTGGTTGGTCATCAACGATAGATTTATTTTTGCCTATTATTCTATTGAATAATGTCGACTTCCCAACATTTGGTTTACCAACAATTGCAACTTTTAACATATAATTTTATTATATTATCAATTAGAAATTAAAAATCTATAATTTCAAAATTTAATAATAAATCATATAAGTGTTTTAGTGCATTTTTTCTTTTTACAAAATATGAACTCTGACTGTAAGGTGTTTTTGAATAATGAATATTATCAATATATGTTGATTTCAAAATATTACGTTCTTCTTCATTTAATTCATCTAAAATTAAATCCATTAAATTTAAAAATTTAGACATTTTTTGAATTTTTAAATTTAAACTAGAATCATCTGTGTTGATAATATTTTTTATCATTTCATCTCTTTTAATAAGTTCAATGTTGTCAATTTTGAATTTGTAGTTTTTATAAGTTCTAAATAAATTTTTCGCATCTTTTATAAATTTTTTTTGATCCATAAATTATCACCTACTATTTGATCTTTATAAATAACAATATAAAAGATAAAACTAAAAAATTATTATCAAATTTTTATCGTTTTTCTCTATATAAATTTTTCAAATAAAAACTTATTTTTTAGCATTTTTATTAATGTATGAAAAATAAAAATAATGTTAATATATCTTTAATATTTTTATTATATTTTTTATCAACAATAGTAATTTTTTATAGTTTCAAAAGTTACTATTATCTTATAATATTGTTACCTATTTTAATTAATTTAATACTTTTAAAAGTAAATAAAAAAACTTGGCTGTTATGAATATTAACTATATTTATATCCATTATTTTTAGGTTGTTAACTTATAAAATTGGAGGAAATATTCATGATTTAAATATTTTTTTATTAAATAATAATTTTTATACTAAAAAACAAGAACTTTTAAACCAAATAGATAATATTTATAAAAATGAATATGTAAATGAATTTATTAAATTATTAATGTTTAATGAGAAAAATTATAATAGTGACTTTTATAAAAGTATTTGTTCTTTAGGGATAACATATTTATTTGTAGTTTCAGGATTGCATATAAATTTAATTTTGTTTCCTATTAGGAAATTATTTAAAAACAAGCCTTATCCATACTATATATTTTCTATCTTGTTTTGTTTTTTTTATAGCTATTTATTAAATTATTCAATAAGTATATTAAGAATATTATTTTCAAATTTAATATTATTGATATTTAAGAAAAAATTGAATAATTTTATATCAACAATAATTAGTGGTTGAATTTTATTATTAATATTTTCAAAGGAAATTTATAGTGCAAGCTATATTATGTCGTATCTATGTACATTATTAATAATATGGTTAACAACAAAAATTAAAAATAAATTTTTATTATTATTTTTAATCAATGTATTATGTTTTTTATTAACAATACCAATAATTTTAAATTTTAATAAAAGAATTAATATATTTATCTTTTTCTATAACATTTTATTCACAAATATTATTTCATTTGTATATATCTATTTATTAATTTTTGCATTTATCCCACCTTTTGCAGAAATTAATTCTAAAATTATTCTTTTTATTCAAAATTTAATAGAAATTACAAATGTTACATCAATATTTATAGAAATACCAAGAACATTTACGTGGTCAAATTCTGTTTATTTTTCTACTTTATTAGGAATTTTTGTATTTTTCAACAAAAAAAATTAAAAAATATTGCAAAAAAATGTTTTTTTGTGTATTATTAAATCATACTAGTGGAAGAAAGTGGGGAAATGTGGATGTTATTAGGAACTTATGAACATTCATTAGATTCTAAGAATCGTTTAACACTTCCATCAGGTATTCGAAAGAATTTTGATACATTTGTAGTTTTATCCATTGGGATTGATAAATGTGCCGAAATTAGAACTCCTGAAGAATTTAAATCTTACACTAGTATGTTACAAAAGGTAGGAATTTCGAAAGAAAAGTACCGTACATTACTTAGAACAGTCTTAGGAAATTCATTTGAAATTCAAATTGATAGTTCTAATAGAGTATTGGTGCCAGGTATTATCGCTGAATTTTGTAACTTTAGTAAAAATGTTGTTCTTATTGGTGTAGGGGACAAGATGGAAGTCTGAAGTGCTGATATATATAATAGCATTAAACGAAAAGACGATATTAATGCACTAAGTAGTGTAGTTGAAAGTTTAAATGATTTAGATGACAATTAGTAGTAATAAACACAAGAGTGTTTTATTGGAGTCATCAATAAATGCACTTAGTATAAAACCTGATGGAATATATGTTGATATGACATTAGGAAGAGGCGGACATTCTGAACTTATCCTTTCTAAATTGAATTCGAATGGACGATTAATTTCAATAGATCAAGATATTGAAGCAATTGAATATTGTCAAAATAAATTCCAAAATGATCCTAGAATTATAATAGTTAAAAACAACTTCGTTAATTTAAAGGACGTTCTGAAAAATCTAAAAATTGATTTTGTAGATGGAATAATCCTTGATCTTGGTGTATCAAGTCCACAATTAGACAATTCATATCGAGGATTTAGTTATAAACAAGACGGCCCATTAGATATGCGTATGGATTTAAGCAGTAAATTAACTGCTAGTGAATTAATAAATAGTATATCTGCAAATGAATTGACTTTTATCTTTAAAAATTATGGAGATATTAAACACCCATTCCCGGTTGTTAATAACATAATTAAGTATCGTTCCCAAAAACGAATTGAAACAACCATGGAATTAGTTGAAATAATTAAAAATTCTTTATCTATTAAGGAATTGCATTTATCTAAACATCCTGCAAAAGTATATTTTCAAGCTTTAAGAATTGCTGTTAATGATGAAATAAATATACTTAAAAAAACAATTAGTGTCGCGGCTAATTGTTTGAAAAAAGATGGCATCCTTGCAATTATTTCATTTCACTCATTAGAAGATAAAATTATAGTTAATGAATTTAAAAAATTAAGTAAAAATAAAATCCCTAATGAGGTTCCAATATTATCTTGTGATCAAGACTTCAGAATCTTGAATCCTAGAGCAATCTTACCTTCTGAAACTGAATTGCTCAATAATAGAAGATCTCATTCTGCGAAATTAAGATGTTTAAAAAAATTGTAAATTTATAGTTCCTTCAGAAAGAAATATAAATTCACAATCTAACAACCTAAATTATTTATATATTATACCCCATATATAAATGAAAACAAAATTAAAACGTATTTATAACTGATCAAAATAAAAATTTAAATCTATTTTATAGCTACTTAATTTATATAATAAATTAATCATAATTTTATTAGAAAATAGTGAAAAAAAATTATAAGCGAAGCACTTTTTATAAATATCTTTATTGAAATTAACCAGGTGTTTTATAAATTAATTTTTAGATAGTAAATTATGAATAATTAAAGAAATTAATAACATGAAAAATATTAAAAACTTATTATAATGTAAATGTTATAGTAAGTTTTTTTTATTTGTAATAGAATATATTTTATATATTGTATTAATATAAGGACAAGGTATATGTATAATCATAATAAAATTGAAAAGAAATGACAAGAATACTGAATTAAAAATCAGACATTTAAGTTTAAAGATGAATTAGATAAACCTAAATTTTATATTCTAGATATGTTTCCATATCCATCAGGAGCTGGGTTACATGTTGGCCATCCAAAAGGATATACTGCATCTGATGTAATTAGTAGATTTAAAAGATTAAATGGTTATTCTGTTCTTCACCCAATTGGATGAGATGCTTTTGGTTTGCCAGCTGAACAATATGCTGTAAAAACAAATAATCATCCAAAAGATTTTACTTTATTAAATATTAATAATTTTAGAAAACAATTAATATCATTAGGCTTTGATTATGATTATGACAAGGAAGTTAATACAACTGACCCAAAATATTTTAGATGAACACAATGAATTTTTATTCAATTGTATAAACAAGGGCTAGCTGAAATTAAGGATATTGATGTAAATTGATGTGAAGGATTAAAAGCAGTTCTAGCAAATGAAGAGGTTGTTATTAATAAAAACGGCGAAAGAGTTAGTGAAATTGGTGGCTTCCCAGTTGTTAGAAAACCTATGAGACAATGAGTTTTAAAAATAACTCAATATGCAGATAAATTAATTGATGGATTGGATGATTTAGATTGACCTGAAAGTTTGAAAAATATTCAAAAAAAATGAATTGGAAGAACTGAAGGAACTAATATTAAGTTTGATATTGAAAATTCAAGCGATAAAATTGATGTTTTTACAACTAGAATTGATACTATATATGGTGTTAGTTATATTGTTCTTTCTCCTAAACATTCTTTAGTAAATAAATTAACAACTGATGAACATAAAAATGAAGCTTCAAAATATATTGAAGAATATAATAAACTTTCTGATCGCGATATTAAAAAAGATATCAAAAATAAATCTGGTGTTTTCTTGGGTTCATATGCAATCAATCCAATTACAAAACAAAAATTACCAATTTATATTTCAAATTATGTAGTAGCTGGTGTTGGAACTGAAGCAGTTATGGGTGTTCCAGCACATGATAAAAATGATTATGAATTTGCAAAATTATTTAATCTTCCAATTGTTCCAGTTATCAAAACTGAAGAAAGTTTACCATATCTTGAAGATGGTGAACATATCAATAGTGATATTTTAAATGGTTTAAATATAAGTGAAGCAACTAATAAAATGCAAAAATATGTAATTGACCATAACCTTGGAAATAAACAAGTTAACTATAAATTAAAAGATTGAATTTTTAGTCGTCAAAGATATTGAGGCGAACCAATTCCGGTGTTATTTGATGAAAATAATCAAATTATTATTGATGAAAACCTTCCATTATTATTACCAGAATTATCTGATTTTAAACCAAGCGATAATGGAGAAAGTCCTTTATTAAAAGCTAAAGATTGGTTGTATGTTAATATTGATGGTAAATTATATAAAAGAGACACAAATACAATGCCACAATGAGCAGGATCTTGTTGATATTATCTTGGATATTTATTGAAAGAACCAAATGGAAATTATATTGATTTAGATTCACAAAAAGCAAAAGAAATTTTTAAAAGATGATTACCAGTTGATATTTATATTGGTGGTGTTGAACATGCTGTACTTCACTTGTTATATTCTAGATTTTGACATCATGTTTTATACGATATTGGGGTCGTTGATAAACCTGAACCATTTTTTAAAATGTTAAACCAAGGTTTAATTTTGGGTGAAGATGGTGAAAAAATGTCAAAATCCAAAGGAAATACTATCAATTGTAGTGAAACAGTTGAATCTCACGGTGCTGATACTTTAAGAGTTTATGAACTATTTATGGGTCCATTAACAGTATCAATGCCATGAAAAACTTCAGCACTTGATGGAACTAGAAAATGATTAGATAGAGTTTATCGTTTGTATGAAATGAATTCAGAAAATGATGTTGAAGTTATTAATGATGAATCTAAACTTGATAAAAATTTAATTGTTGCATACAACACATTGGTAAAAAATATCACAAATGACATGGAAAATTTTAGATTCAACATTGCTATTTCTAATATGATGGTATTTATTAATCAAGTTTATAAATATAAACAATTTAATAATAAAATAATGAGCAATTTTGCAATTATGTTATCTTGTTTTGCACCACATTTAGGAGAAGAATTATTTCATATAATAAACCCAAATGCTTCATCAGTTGCATGACAAGAATGACCAAAATATGATGAAAGCAAAATTCAATCAGATACAGTTAAAATTCCAGTTAGCATAAATAATAAAGTAAGAGATGTTATTGAAGTTCTTATTGACCTAGATGATGAACAATTACTTGAAATTGCATTAAAATCTGAGAATGTTAAAAAGAATATTGGAACAAATCCAATTAAGAAAACTATTGTTGTTAAGAATAAAATTATTAACATCATTATTTAAAAAAAGTGGGAGAATTTTCCTCACTTTTTTTATGATAATATATATTTCTTTGGGATCGTTTTAAATTTGGGGAGAAACAGAATATTATTATCTATTAAATTAACTAATAGAATAATATTAAATTATGTAATGTAAAATAAATTAGGTGAATATAATTATGAATGATAAAATCCAAAAAGCATTAGAAATGATAAAAATAGATGAAAATGGTAATTGATTTGTTCCAAATCGCAAAATGTTAAATATGAGTATGTCTGAGTTTATTCAATTTGAAAGAGCTGAATTTCTGAATTTAATGATGATAAAATTAAAAACACCAAATATAAATATCATTATTGTCCATTTGATAATTTAAAAGATAAATAATATGTTATTAATATAAATGTAGATAGGGTTTCTACAATTGTGTCACTCTTGGAGGAGTGACTTTTTTATTGAATAGAGAGTTTGAGATAATTTGCCCAGAAAAGAGGTAAAAATGGAAATTGACATACACCATACCAAACAGCAATTATTATTAAAAAAAATTCAGCATGATGTAAATCCATTAGAGTTATATGAACAAGAATTATTTCTTGGATGAACTGAAAGTGCACCTTTAGATTTTATTGAGGAAATCTTAAAAATAGAGTTAAAAAATAATACTAAAATAGAGTTATTACAATAAAAAATCCATAGAAAAATCTATGGATTAGTAATTGTTTTTCCTTAATGTAAAAAGGTATACAAAAAAAGCAGAACAATTATGTTCAAGCTCTCAGTACACCTAAAATAAATATTTATTTTGGTACATTAAAAGCTTAATTAGGAATAAAAAAGATTTTAATATACAAATTTATTATATAATGATAATAGGAATAAAAAATTTTAGAATTAGCGGAACACAACACTTGCTAGAATTAAATTCCTATGTTATACTTAATATAAGAAATTATTAGAATTAATACAAGGATAAATTCAAATTTATTCATGTATTATTTTTTTATTTATGACAATAAAAAAACCTAGCTCAATTAAGAACTAGGAAACACAACACTTGCAAAAATTAAATTCTTATATTATAATTAATATAAGCAAAATTATTATTAATATTAAAATGATTTGGTTCATTATAATATTAATTTTTTTAATGCCATATTACAATACTAGGATCATAACATGACACTTTAATTCTTGCAAGTGTTATGTTTTTTATTTAAATTTTGAAGCATTATTAAACTCCAAAGAAAATAAACATAACTTGTAAACCTATCTAAGATTTATTTTTTATAAATTGCTGAGCTTAGAATTAGTTATCTCAGCTTTATATAATTGTTTTCTCCTTAAAATTACAAGATTGGAAAGAAGAAAAGAATTATGCAAACATCGTACAATTCTTTATACTTTTTATTAATTATTAAAGATATAAAGAATTGTGTAACAAATTAATTCTATATATCTATATTTATTGTAGCATAGTTATAATATTAATTAAATAAATTTAATTAATATTATTTGTGATATAACATCTATATTGATAGTTTTTAATATTAATATTGAGAACTACGCGGGTTGTAGCTGTAGGCAATAACTTTTTTTATTAATATATGCTAAAAAATAGCGAAAATGACCCATAAATTAAAAATTCAAAAATAAGATGAAATTTAATTTATTCTCCATTATTTTTAATTCTATAAAATTATAAATTTTTTGGCAGTGTTCTAAAGTCGGGGAGAACATTGCCATTATTATTCATTTGATAATTTAAAAGATAAATAATATGTTATTATATAAGTGTAGTTGGTTGTTCTACACTTGAGTCACTCCTGCAAGAGTGACTTTTATTGAAAACATTAATAACAACTAAAATCCTAGCAACTGCAATTGCTAAGGTTTGCTACTTAAGTGTAAATTGTAATTATTTATAGATAATAATAATCAATATAAGAATTAATATTATGGAGCATTCCAAAGTGGAGTGCAAAAACAAAAGATTAGCTAGTCTTGGTTAATCTTTTTTTAATGTCATAAAAATAGGTTGAATAAATTAATTTGATTGTTTATTATTTAAAGAATTAATTATTTTTATCTTTAATTA
>JAHLFM010000033.1 GCA_018883815.1 Candidatus Ureaplasma intestinipullorum | reverse complement strand
GATAAGGATCAAAAGAAGCCATGGATTTTAACTGAAAAAGCAGTTGAAATTATTAAAAATAAGCATATTGATAAATTTATTGATATTGACGATGAAGATGATAAAAGTAGAGAGGCAAAAGCAAATCCAGCGATAAGTGAAGCATATATGAGAATCAGAGCTTTAAACTCAGAAAATAAAGCTTTGAAAAAAAATAATGAAGATTTAAGAGCAACGATTATTGATTTAAGGAATCAGAGAGATTTAGTTCAACAGACGAATTTAAAATTAATGGGTAAGTTGCCAGATACGATTGATAATCAGGAAAATAATAAACAAGAAGAAAATAATAATAAAATTGATAAATTAATGTCCGAATTGGAAGAATTGAATAATTCATTATTTAAGAGGATTACGCATAAGAATAGGATTAATGAGCTGTTAGCTGAATTGAAAAAATATAAATAAACAAAAAATAAATTTTTTTATATTAAAGTATTGAATTTTTTAATGTGAGCATATATAATGAAAATATAAACATTATTAAGATTGATGTTATAAATGATTCCAAAATGAGGTAAGCCGTCCACTTAGTGGGCGGTTTTTTTATATTTTAATAATTGTTGTGAACTTGTCGTAATTTTAAATTGCAAAAGCAATAAATTATTAGTAAGATAGTGGGTGGAAATAATAATTGAATAAAAAAAGAGTGAAAAAAAAGACCACTCGCTCAAGTGATAAATTGGCGTTTATCATTTGAGATTTTAATTGATGCCACACCATCAATTAAAATACTTCAAGTGTCTTTGATTTCATATAAGATTATACAATAATCATGGATGAAATTAAAGAACATGAATTATAAAAAAGTATTTAAATTTGATGAAAAAATATCGCGGGCGTCAATTATAAAATTGATGCCTTTTTTGTTGCTCTCGGAGAGATGAAACTGCGATATTAAACATTGAAAAAGTGCAGAATCCATACTGCAGATTAAAAAATATTGTGACGTGGTTAATTGTTTTGTGACATTTTATGATTAACCAAGGTCAGTGGGTAAATGTTGCAAGCCCACACGTATAAAGATACGGAGCCTAAGTTAAATGAATATTTAATAAGGTAAAAGGCAATGATGAGGCTAAACTTCGCCATTTATTACGACTGGAGTTAAGCATGACAGTAAGACTGATAATGATTAAAGATTTATGATCGAGTCGTGAAAGTTATGTAGTTACTCGTAAGCGGATAATGGACTTTAGTACCCTGACAGGGAATTTACCATAGAAGATGTGAAAATATGACACGCAGGGCAGGGAGAAGCGTGGAAAAAGGTAAATGATTATCTGGAATGATAATTAAAGTAAATGTCACTGCATGACGCGACTGATTGGCCGACGGCAAAGGCTTGGTTGGTAAGTGCATATTTTCCTTTTAATAAGCAATAGGGAAAGTATGCACTCTTCTCCCTCTTAACCTCTAGCAAACATTTGATTGTTGTTGAAGTCAATGGTTTATTTCCTTTTAAGCTTATTTTTTTAATAAAATGACATACAGAATAATGGTGTATGTCATTTTGAGGTAATTAAAAGAATTATTTTTTATTATAAAATTCTTTATTGATTTGGTTGACTATTTGGCCATTTGAATCAATGATTTGATATGCGTTAACGCTGAGTAAATTATAGTTTTCAATTATGGGTTGAATATCTTTATATTCGGCCTTTTTTATTGTTGGAAATTTTATATTTTTTGATTTTGAATATAAATTAATTCCAGTTGGTAACTCTTCAAGCAGCTTGGATTTGGTTATTTTTTTCTTATTGTCTGAATTTGGAGAGTATTTGAAATAATTTGCTAATTTATTAACTCCGATTTGGTTTTCGATTGGTTTGTAATTTATTAATCCATGTGGCCATAAATTTTGAATTTTTAATTTATTTAAATTTGGGACATTTTTGAGTAGTAAATGAATATGGAATGATTTATTTTGTTGTAATTCGTTGATTCTTATGAAGCCTAGATTTTTATTTTTTGATTTTAGCTTGCGTATGAATTTATTAAAATCTTTGTTAAGTTGGCTAGGATCATAGTTGGGGTATTTGTAAGTTAATGTTATAAATGATTCATTATCAGGTGAACCGATAAAGTTGAATTTAATTAAGGTTTGTAATTTTGCGCTTGATACATAATTGCTATTTTTATGATTTCGTTTGGATGAATGAGTAATTTTTTTGATTTTTTTATTTTTATTTTCATAGTAATTATTATTTATTTTTTTTATTGGGAAAGATTTAGGTTGTTGTTGGGTATAATTAATTTGGATTTTATTATTATTCTCGTATATGGTTATTTTATCATTTGGTTTAATTTTTTTATTATTTTTTTTGATGATCATTAAGTAATGTCCTTTCTTTGTTAATTTATTACCAGTCTAAGTAAATAAAAAATATTAAAAAATTTTTTAATAAAAATGTCGTGAAGTATTATCTGAGTATTTGAAAATGAAATTTGGTGGGATTTTTTTATTAAAAGGATCAGATTAAGAATGAGGAGTGGATTTAAAATTGGGATTAATAATGGGGAAGTTAAGATTATGTGATGGTGTTGGGTTTGTATATTGGGTGAAATATGGGAATAAATAAAGGGTTGAGATTAATAAAGTGCTTGATGGAATGGTTTGAAGTTTAAGGTAATGAAGTTGGGGAATTAGGAATGATGTTTTGAAGTAAGTGGAATTTATATAATTGGTGGAAGAAGTAGGGAAAGGGTATTGTGGTGGATATGTATTTATACTGGGTAAGTAGTTATTAAAGTATTGATGTTTAACTTGGGATATGTAGTTAGTGATGAATGTTTTTATAAGCTAAATTGATTAATAGTGGATATTGGTGATATTAGTATTTAATATTAATTGAATTTGAAAGTAGTAAGTGGTTGGAGCTAAGGTTATTGGAGTGAGTATTAGTAAATTGTATTAATTTGTGATTTTAATAGTTGATTTATATTTTTTATATGAATAATATTTTTTATTAATTAATAAATGAAATAAATGAATATATATGTTGTAAAGTATTACTATTATTAAATTGAAGAAAATAAAAAAAATAAATGGTCATTATGATATTAATGGCCATTTTTGATTTGCTTTGAAATTCGATAAACGGTTGATTTACTTACGTTAAATGCCCGAGCTGTTTCATTGTAACTGTGGTTCTGGGTATATTCGTAAATCGCTTGATAGTGAGGTGTAATTTTTCTTTTAGGTCTTCCTTCGTGGAAATTCGGATTATTTTTCTTTGCAAATTCTTTTCCTTCACGTGATCTTTCGACGATTAAGTCGCGTTCCATTTCAGCAACACTTAGTAAGGTTCTTAAAATCATTTTTCCCATTGGGGTGTTTTCAATAGTTCCCAGATTTAATACAGAGATTTTAATGCCGTTATTTAATAAGGGTTCAACCGCATTTAAAGCTTCTCGAGTATTTCTTGCAAAGCGATCCAATTTAGTGACGTATAAGGTATCGCCTGATTTTAGTTGCTTTAAAAGCTTTGAAAATTCTGGACGCTTGGTTGTAGTTCCAGTGTATTTTTCTCGATAAATATTTTTAAGTGGTATGTTTGCCTTTTGGGTAAGTTCATTAACCTGTTCCTCAAGGCTTTGTGAAACGGTACTGACTCGTGCATATCCGTAAATCATATTTTTCCTCCAGTAAAATAATATATAAAGTTATTTTTAATTTATATATTATTTTATCATGTAATTTCTGAATACAGTTAATGAATACGCGTGGTTAATTGATTTTTAATGAAATCGTAGTGTATTCAAAAACTATGTAGTTAATGAATACGATGCGGATGGATTTCATTAAAAAGATATTCGTATCGCGGTAAATAAAGCATTGAAATTTTCGGGGGGGGGTGCTATAATAATATAGGTAAAATTATTAATGTTATATATCGTTAAATCTTAATGTTTTAATGGTTTCTGGTATTTAATGTACGGAAATAAAAAAGATTGGAGTTTTTCTGATGAAACGAAATAATAATTCAAAGGAACATGTTAAGCTTTATAAAAGTAAGAAGAAATGGGTCGCTGCAACGAT
>JAHLFM010000003.1 GCA_018883815.1 Candidatus Ureaplasma intestinipullorum | reverse complement strand
AATATCTTCTATTGTGTCTATTTTAGTATAAACAATTATACAATTTTTTTTATTAATGAGATTGTTTTCAAAATCATTATATGGAACAAAAAATTTACTTATTGGTCTTAACAATAAAATTAAATCCACATTATTAGCTAATTCTAATGCTCTATCAATTCCCATTTTTTCTAATTTATCATTAGTATTTCTAATTCCTGCAGTATCAAATAATTTTAATGTTATTCCATCAATATTAATTGATGATTCTATAATATCTCTAGTAGTTCCTTCAATATCACTAACAATGGCCTTATTAGTATTTGTTAAAACATTTAATAAAGAAGATTTTCCAGCATTTGGTTCACCAATTATTATAGTTCTAATACCTTCATTTAAAGGAATAAAACGTTTTGAATTAATAATTAATTGGTCAATTTTATCAATTAATTTTTTTGTTGCTTCTAATGCATCTTTTTCTGTAATTTGGGGAACATCATCAAATTCAGGATAATCAATATTTACTTCTATTTGACCTATTAGCATAAATAGTTCATGTTGGAAATCTTTTAATTTTTGAGATACATTACCAACAAGGGCATTTGTAGAACCTAATATTGAAATTTGATTTTTAGAATGAACTAAATTGTTAATTGCTTCAGCTTGAGAAATATCTATTTTCTTATTAATTAATGCTCTTTTTGAAAATTCACCTCTCTCAGCAGGTTCGGCTCCAAATTTTAATAATAATCTCAAAATATAATCAGCAACTTGAACTCCACCATGACAATTAATTTCTACAACATCTTCACCTGTATAACTTTTAGGAGAAATAAATGTATTTATTAAAACATCGTCAATATATTTATGACCATCCATTATTATTCTTCTAGAAATTACAAAACCTTTTTTATTTAGCGGAAGATTTAAAATATTATTAACAATTTCAAATGCCCTTGGTCCTGAAATTCTAATTATATGAATAGCACAATTCATTCTAGGTGTAGCTAATGCACATATTGTTTTAAATTCCATTGTTTTCATTCCTTTCTAAGATATCAATTAATTTAAAGTAAATTAAATTTTTATTGATATTAAATTTTATATTATTTATAAGTTCCAATAATTCTTGTTTTATTTTTGGATTATCACAATAATTTGCAATAGACTTTAATACTACACCAATATCGTTAATATCTAATGTTTTAAACAACTCTCAATTTTTAAATATTTTTATATTGTCTTTAAAATTAAATAATAAATCATGGGTAATGTTATTTATCAATTCAAAATTAGATGAATTTAAAAACTGTTGTAAGCTATCAATATCATAAAATAAATTTTCAAACATTTTAATTTGATTTTCTGTTAAATGAGAATCATTTAAAATTTTTTTTAAATTATTTTCATCTCTATCAAGTCTAATTAATTGGCAACGACTTATAATTGTATCTAATAACAATTCTTTACAATTAGTTGTAAAAATTGCATATGTATTTGGTGTTGGTTCTTCTAAAAATTTTAATATTGAATTCAATGCAGAAGAAGATGAATTCTCGATATTTTCAATGACATAAAATTTTAAATCTACTAAATAATTACTAGGATAACTAAATTTTTCCTTTATCTCAAGAATTGTTTCTTTTTTTAACATTTCATTTTTTAAATTGATTCAAATTAAATCCGGATAATTATTTAGATTTATCAAATTTAAAATATTATTTAAATCAATATTTGCTTCTTTTGATTTTAATGTAACAATATAAGATAAAATTGCTTTAATTGTAGCTGTTGGATTAGAATTGTAATCTAATTCAAGCAAAAAAGCATGATTTGATAATTTTATTAAATTATTAATATTATTTATGTCCATGAATATATTTTAATATCACATCTTTACAATTATCTAAAATTGTATTTATTGAATTTGAATTTGCATCAATATAATGAATTCTGTTATTGCAGTCAATCTTTGCTAATTCACGATAATATTCTTCTATTTTTTTATGATATTCAATTGGTTTATTGTCTATTTTATTGGTTTCACGATTATTAATTTTTATTCTTTCTAAGCCAACTTCAGCACTCACCATTAAAACTAATGTCAAATTAGGCAAAATATTATTAGTTGCAAGTTTATTAATTTGAATAACTTTTTCAACTCCTAATGATGTAGAAAAACCTTGATACACATATGATGAATCAACAAATCTATCACATAATACAATATAATTTTTTTCTAATGCAGGAATAATTGTTGATTCTAAATGATAAGATCTTGAAGCAGCAAATAATAATGCATCAGTTAATGGTGGAATATCATATGAATCTGAAAGTATTAAATTACGGATATCTTCACATAATTTATTATTATATCCGCCTGGTTCTCTAGTTTTCATAACACCAAAAAAATTAATAGATTTATTTTCTATTAATTCTGCTAATCACTCATATAACTTATTAATAATTGTAGATTTACCAGAACCTTCTGGTCCTTCTAAAGATATAAATAAACCATTATTCATAATTCTATTTAATAACTTCTAATCCATTCATATATGGTTGTAATGCATTTGGAACTTTTATGCTTCCATCTTTTTGTTGATAATTTTCTACAACAGCAGCTCAAAGTCTATCAATTGCAAGACTACTACCATTTAATGTATGTAAATAAATTGTTTTACCTTCTGAATTTCTTGTTCTTATGTTTGCTCTTCTAGCCTGGAAATCTAAACAATTAGAACATGATGAAATTTCTTTATAGGCATTATATGAAGGTAATCAAACTTCTAAATCAAAAGTTTTAGCACTACTAAAACCAGTATCTCCAGTACATAACAATAATCTTCTATATGGTAATTCTAATTTTTCTAAAACTAATTCTGCAGTTCTAGTAATTTTTTCATGCTCAATTCATGAATTCTCAGGAGTTGCAAAAACTACTAATTCTGACTTTCAAAATTGATGTTGTCTAATTACTCCTCTAGTATCTCTACCTGCACTTCCAGCTTCACTTCTATAGCATGGAGTATTCGCAGTATATCTTAATGGCAAATTATTACAATCTATTATTTCGTCCCTTTTATAGTTAACTAATTGAACTTCTGCTGTTGGTGATAAATATAAATTAGAATCTTCGCCATTTATTTCGTAAACATCATCTTTAAATTTTGGTAATTGTCCTGAGCCATATAATGAAGCAGATAAAATCATTGTTGGAGGTAAAATTTCTATAAAATCATTTTGAACATTATGATCTATTGTGAATTGTTGTAATGCTCTAAATAGACGAGCACCTTTATCTGTATACATTGTGAATCTTGAACCTGAAATTTTTGCTGAAGATTCAAAATCAATTAATGAATTTTTAGTTGCAAGTTCTCAATGTGCTAATGGTTCAAAATCAAATTTTGTTGGTTCTAAAAAGAACTTTTGAGGTACATTTTCATTTTCATCACTACCAACAGGTACTGAATCGTCACAAATATTAGGAATACATGAAAGTAAATACAACATTTCTTTTTCTAATTTGATTTGTTCAGGTTCAATTAATGAAATTTTTTTATTAATTTCTACTACTTCATTTTGTAGCATTGTAGCCTTGTCTTGGTCTTTACTTGCAAATGCAATTCCAATTTCTTTTGAAATTTTATTTCTCAAAGAATTATAATTTTGTAATTCAGTCTTAAACTCCCTATTTTTGATATCCATATCATAGATAACATCAATAGTTTTAATATCATAATTACGGACAGATAATTTTTCTTTAACTAAATCTTTATTATTTCTAATTAATTCAATATTAAACATAATAAGACACCTATATTATTTTTCGTTTAATTTATTCTTAGCTTCGATAGCTTCAGGTGGTAATTGTAAATTTTCATGAATATAATCTATTTGTTCTTTTACTATTGTTTCTAATAATAAAAGAGTTTCAACAATTAATTCCAACTCTACCTTGTTTTTTACAATAATATCTTTTGCTAATTTATATTCTTTTTGGATTATAGATTCAATCATTTTATCAATCTCAATTGCTGTACTTTCACTATACAATTTTTGTTGATAAGGATTTACTGTTCCTTCTGATGGAACAAATTGAGTTAAACCAACACTAGTCATACCCAACTGCATAACCATTGCTCTTACCATATTAGTAACTTTATAAAGATCATTTGCAGCACCACTTGAAATATTATCTTGACCAAAAATAATTTCTTCAGATGCTCTACCACCTAGAGTCATTCTTACTTGATTTAAAATGTCAGATTTTGTTTGAATAACTTTTTCTTTCTCTTGTGGTGTTTGTAGAGTATAACCAGCTGCATCTCCTCTTGGAATAATTGTTATTTTTTGAACAACTTCAGTATTATCAGTAAATAATCCAACTAATGCATGCCCAGCTTCATGATATGCAATTTGTTTACGTTCGTGTTCACTAATGATTCTTCCATGTCTAGCAGGTCCACCAATTACACGATCAATTCCTTCATCTATATCTTTCATAGAAACAACTTTTTTGTTTTCTCTAACTGCTAATAATGTTGCTTCATTTAAAACATTCTCAAGTTGAGCCCCACTAAATCCAGGTGTTCTTCTTGCAACTTCTGTTAAATTAACGCTAGATGAAATATTTTTATTTTTAGAATGAATTTTTAAAATTTCTTCTCTTCCTTTAATATCTGGTAATGTTACCTGAATTTGTCTATCAAAACGACCTGGTCTTAAAATTGCTTCATCCAAAACGTCAATTCTGTTTGTTGCAGCAATTACAATTACACCAGAATCAGTTGTGAATCCATCCATTTCAGCTAATAATTGGTTAATAGTTTGATCTGCAACACCAGAACCACCACCTATAATGTCATTTTTACCACGTTTTGATGCTACAGAATCTATTTCATCAATAAATATAATTGATGGTGCTGTTTTTCTAGCTTTTTGGAATAAATCACGAACTCTTTTGGCACCAACACCAACTAACATATCATCAAATGATGATCCAGCAATTGCATAAAATGCACAATTTGCTTCTCCTGCAACGGCTTTTGCAATTAATGTCTTACCTGTTCCTGGTGGACCATATAAAATAACTCCTTTTGGAGCTCTAGCTCCCATTGCTGAATATTTTGAAGGATTCTTTACATAATCAACAAGTTCACTTAATTCTGTTTTAACTTCATCAATTCCAGCTACATCTGAAAATTTCACATTTGTTTTAACTGGCTTTGTATTAGACTTACCCATTCCAAAGATTGAGTCTTGTCCCATTCCACCCATTTGTCTCTTAATTAAAAAGCTATATAAAAAGAATAAAATTAATATTACAATTAAAGGCATTAATGCAGAAAGTAGCCCTAATCAATTAAAACCTGCAGATGCTGTTGTAGCATTATGAAAAGCCTTAAGTAATAAATCTGCTAAACTTTGAAGAGTAGTATTAATATTAGGGTCAGGATTTAAAACCGCATTATCATTATCTACAACAATTAATTTATCTGCAATTGTGTATTGAAGAGAAGTACCAAATGATTGTTTAGAGACCATAATTTCTATTGGCAAAGAATAGTTTTTGACATGTAATTGTAAATAAATTTGTTCTTTAACTGCACCATAATATGCTGCAACATATGAATTTGGATCATTTAAATCAACAGTATATGTTGTATTATTATCTGTAAATTCAATTACATTTTCAGTTTTACTTGTTAATGTAGTATTTGGACCTAGTGCAATTGCACTTTTTTTAGTTGCAGTAACAACAATTGCAGCAATTATGCCTCCAAGTGCACCTAATACAAGAGTTCAAATAATAATTCTCTTAGTTAGTTTCTTTCTATTATCAGAAATATCCTCACTACTCATATTTTCTTTACTTGTTGGTTGGCTTAATTTATCACTTTCTTTAGTGTTGCTTTTTGCTTTTTTATCAAAGTGATTATAAAAAAGTTTTTGAACAAATTTTGACATATTATTCACCCTTCTTCTTTTTACATTCTTCAATATATTCATCTTTAAGAATACCAATGTATGGTAAATTACGTAAAATTTCCATATAGTCTAATCCAAATCCGACAATAAACTTATTTGGAATTACAAAACAAGAATAGTCAGCATTTAATTCAACTAATCTACCTTCTATTTTATCTAGTAATGTCACAATTTTTATTGATTTTGCACCTAATTCATATAATTTTTGAACAACTAATTTTAATGTTCTAGCAGTATCGATTATATCTTCAAGAATAACTACATCTTTATTTTTTATATCATGAGAAAGATTAACATATAAATCAATATTTTTACTAGCTGACGTTCCACCTTTAAAGGAGCTAGCAGTTATAAAATCAATAAAAAAATCAAATTTTAAAAGTGGTATTATAGATCCTATAAAAGGAATACAACCCTTTAAAATTCCAACTAATACTGGACATTGCTCAGACGTATAGTTTGAATTTAATCAATTTGCAGCTTTATTAATACCTATTTTTAATTGTTCTTCTGAAATTAAAATCTCTTTAATACGTTTATCCATAATATTAGTATATTATTATATTATTTTTTTTATCAAAATTACACAATTACATTGAATTTGATTTGATTCCTTTTCAAAACGAGTGGCCTTAATGTTAATTGAGTCAATTTTAAATAATTTAATTAAATTTTCTTTAATTTGGTTTTTATATGGATTTAAAATAATATTTTCACAAATTATACTCAAATCAATATTGCAAATTTCATAATTTTCATTTTTTAATAATTTTAAGCAATGTTCTAAAATTATTAAGCTATCAAGGTCTTTATTTTTATCCAATTTATCTGAAAAATAATCACCCAAATCCCCTTTAGATAAAGCTCCAATAATTGATTCTGAAATGGCATGAAAAATAATATCACCATCAGAATGAGCCAAAATTTTATATCCTAAATCTAAGTTTAAACCTCCTAATTTTTGCAAATTAGAAGTTTTTTCTAAATTATGAATATCTATAGAATTACCTATTTTGTACACAACAAAACTCCGTCTTCATTACCAATATATTCAAAATAATAGTCATATTCATTCACTGGTTGTTGATTTAAAATTAAATTTACAGAATTATTAATTATTTTAATATCATCATTCATAACAATATTAATATTTTTATTTTGTAATCTTATTAAATTAAAACTTAAACCTGCAATTAAACTTGCACAATTTGAATAGATTATAATTGTGTCCTTTAACTTCAAAATTTCTTCTAATTTTATACTTGCAAATTTATATAAATTCACATAATTTTTTAATTGAAAATCTTTTTCCATTAGTAACCTCTTTTTAAGATTTTATCTAAATATTCACCTGTAAAAGATTTATTTTTTGCAGCTGCAACTTGTTCAGGTGTACCGGTTGCCATTATCTCTCCACCTCTATTTCCACCTAATGGACCAATATCAATAACGTGATCACAAACCTTTATAACATCTAAATTATGTTCAATTAAAATAACTGTATCTCCATTATTAACAATTCTATTTAAAACTTCAATTAATTTTGCAACGTCATGAATATGCAAACCAGTTGTTGGTTCATCAAGAACATACAATGTTTTACCAGTGGATTTTTTTTGTAATTGCTTAGCTAATTTAATTCTCTGTGCTTCACCACCTGATAATAAATTACTAGGAGTACCTAATTGTAAATAACTTAATCCAACATCAATTAATAATTGTAATTTTCTATGTATTAAAGGAATATTTTTAAAGAAATCACATGCCTCTTCTATAGACATGGATAAAACATCATAAATAGATTTTCCTTTAAATTTAATTGATAATGTTTCTTCATTGTATCTTTTACCCTGACATTCTTCGCATTTAATATATACACTTGGTAAAAACTGCATATCAATTCTAATCAAGCCATCTCCTTGACATCTTTCACATCTACCACCCTTAACATTAAATGAGAAGCGACCTTTTTGATAACCTTTTTCTTTCGCTTCAATAACATTTGAAAATACATCTCTAATATCATCAAAAACTCCAACATAAGTTGCAGGGTTACTTCTTGGTGTTCTTCCAATTGGTTCTTGAGAAACCTCAATAATTTTATCAATATGATTGCTACCTATAATTTGCTTATATTCACATGGTTTTTCAAATTTATTAAAATTTTCTTTAATCAAACCTTTAACAAGGGTGTCGATAACTAATGTTGATTTTCCACTACCACTAACTCCGGTTACTGCAATCATTTTTCCTAATGGAAATTCAACATTGATATTTTTTAAATTATTCCCTTTTGCACCCTTAATAATAATTTTTTGGCCATTTCCGCCCCGACGCTTTGTTGGAATTGAAATATGCATCTTTCCAGATAAATATTGACCAGTTAAAGAATTTGGGTTATTCTTAATTTCATCCGGTGTTCCAACAGCCGTAATATGTCCTCCATTAACACCAGCACCTGGACCTACATCAATAATTCAATCAGATGCATTCATTGTATCTTCATCATGTTCAACAACAATCAATGAATTCCCTAAATCTCTAATACCTTTCATTGAATTAATTAATTTTTCATTGTCTTTTTGGTGTAAACCAATAGATGGTTCATCCAAAATATATAAAACACCAGTTAAATGACTACCTATTTGTGTAGCTAATCGTATTCTTTGAGCTTCACCGCCTGATAATGTAGATGCACTTCTAGATAATGTTAAATAATCTAAACCAACATTATTTAAAAATTCTAATCTATCTATAATTTCTTTTAATATTAACTTGCTAATAATTTTTTGTTCTTCATTTAATTGTAATGATAATAAATATTCAATTGCACTTTGAATATCTAAATTTGTAAATTCAATAATATCTAAATCACCTAATTTTACAGCTAATGCAAATTGATTAAGTCTTTTGCCATTACAGGTTTTACATGTTTTTTGAGACATGTATTTACTATAATATTCTCTTGCCATATCACTACTTGTTTCTTCATGACGACGCTTTACAAGTTCCATTACACCTTCAACGATTTCCAATTGTTCATATTTTCTTCCATTAGAGGAAATCATGACTACTTCAATAGGTTTTTGAGAACCATACATAATGATATCTTTTTGTTCTTTTGTTAAATTATTTATTGGAATATTTTTAGGAATATTATAATGATTTAAAAGACATTCGAATTTTTGTCAATCTAGATTAGTAGTATTAACAGTATTTTTAAAAAAATCTATTCCACCTTCATTTATTGTTAATTGAGGTTCTGGAAACATTTTTAATTCATCAGGTTCAAATGTAAAACCTAAACCATTACATGTACTACATGCACCTAATGGACTATTAAAAGAAAATAATCTTGGTTCTAAATTAGGAATACTAAAACCACACTTATTACATGAATAGTTTTCATTAAATGTTTTTTCAATTCCCTCAAAATCTACAAGAATTATTCCGTTACTAATTTTTAAAGCAGTTTCAACAGAATCATTTAATCTTGATCTAGTTTGTTGATCATGGTGTAAAACAATTCTATCAATAACAACATCAATAGTATATTTTTTATTTTTATCTAACTCAATCTCATCATCCAATGAAAATATTTCATTATTAATTCTTATTCTTAAAAAACCTTCTTTTCTTAATTTTGTTATTAAATCAAGATGTGTTCCTTTTTGATTAGAAACCATTGGTGAAAATAAAATAATTTTTTTACCATCTTCTTGAGACATTATAAAATCTACAATTTGTTTAATAGTTTGGGTTTTAATTTCCCCATGATTATGAATACAATATGGTGTACCCACTCTTGCAAACAAAACTCTTAAATAATCATAAATTTCAGTAATAGTTCCAACTGTACTTCTTGGATTATTTGATGTAGATTTTTGATCAATAGCAATTGTTGGTGATAAACCTTCGATGGAATCAACATCTGGTTTTTCATTTCCACCTAAAAACTGTCTAGCATAACTTGACAATGATTCTAGATATCTTCTTTGTCCTTCGGCATATATTGTATCAAAAGCTAGAGAAGATTTTCCAGATCCTGATAATCCTGTTATAACAACTAATTTATTTTTTGGAATATCTACATCAATATTTTTTAAATTATTTTCTCTTGCTCCTTTTACAATAATAAATTTTGGCTCATTATTCATATTAACTCCTATTTATTTAAACTATCTAAAATAAAACTTGCAACCTCTTCTGAATCAATTGCGTCAATTTCTTTTTGAACTTCTTTTATTTTTTCTTTTAATTCTTTTGGCTTAAAATTAATGTCATTTTCAATTGAATACATATAATTAATTTCATTATAAATATTTGATATTTTTGGATCAATATTATTGATTTTTTCTTCTAATAAATTATTAACACTATTAAAATCAGCTTTGTTTAAAGCATTAACAAAAATATAACCAATAGCTAACTCTAAAACTAATCTACTTATTTTCATATTCTTTATCTAATTTGTCCATTGTATTCTCTAAATAAGATTCAGCGGATTCAATATTCTTATGATTTTTAATAAATTTTGATACAACATCAGAGTTTCTTTTTATAATTCCTTCCACAACATCAACATATCCAGATAATTTAATAACCACATCAACTACATTATTAAGTTTTTCAGATTTATATGTTAAATCTTCCACTAAATAATCAATCTTTTTGAAAACAATTGATACTCTTCTAAATGCAAAAATAATATAGATAAAAGCAACAATACCTATACAACAAAAAACTGCAATAATTGCTATTAATCATGGTTCCATAATATTTAATTATAAATTAAATAAAAATAAAAAATAAAAAACTTGGTAGTTCCAAGTTTTGTTAACTAAATTTAAAGACATAAAATTTACTTCAAATACTTTAATTAATTTTATTAAACATTTATTGTTAGTGTAAATGAGTCTGTTAATACACATGAGTTATCTGGTTTTATAACTAATGTAGGAGCAGAGAAAGCTATATTTAATGTATATGAATTTGTATTGTTAATTAACTTATAACTTGCAGATGTAATAGTAGGATGATAATATGCAAAATTTGTACCAAATGAATTTGAAAATCTAAAATTTTGATTTATAAATTCATTTAATGATGTAGTATTTATTACAAATTTATCACCATCTTGGTAATAATTAGTTTTATCTGATATTCATGTTGTAAAATTGCTAGTTAATGTTAGATCATCAACCAATTGATTAACATACAATTCACTGATATATGATGTTGCGTTGTAATTATTTATAGTTTCATTATTCAAGTTATTTGTAGACATTCAAGTTATTTTATTTGTTGTTGCTTGTAATGAAATAAATGTTGGTAATAATGTTTTTAATAATCCAAATGAGCCACCATAACATTTTTCTTGTGCAGTACTTCTAACATTTGATTCATTTAAAACATTAGAAAAATCTACAATTGTTGTATTGTTAGAAAGATATTTTCAACTTAATTTTCCCTCTGAATCAATTGATGGAAATAAATGTGAGTTAATCGATTCAAAAGAAGTTTTAATCACATTTTTTGGACTAATAACTAAATTAACAGGTATAGCATTATTTATCAATACATTAATTAGTGAATTCAAAATAGCCAGAACATTTAGTGATGACAAATCAAGATTAATATTTTCTTTAGAAATTAATGCAGCAATTGGCAAAGTATTAATTGTGATTTGTTGTTTTAAATTAAAGGTTCAATTATCATAAGCATTAACTCAATGTTCTTGATTATCATAATCTAGATTATTTTGAGTATGTGTAAATTGCAAATTATTACTTATTGCAGAATATAAATCTGTAATTGTTCCATCTGCTAATTTTACCTCTGTAAAAAACGCATTAATTATTCATTTTATAACATCATATAAATTTTTATTTTCATAATTATATGTTTGTAAAAGTAAACCTTTTTTACTAATTCTAATTTTACAATTAATATTAAAATTAACAGCTTTTACAACATTAATAATGGTATTAATAGTGGCATTGTTAGGCCCTACGATCAAACCAAGTATATCCATTAATGAATTTTCATTTCCTTGTGTAAATTCGTTAACAACAAAGTCTAAAACTCTAATATCTTCATATTTATTATTTGCAATTGGATTATTAACACAATCAGGATCATTTGTATTAGCAAAATTAATTAAATTAGAAACATAGGTTAATATTGAATTACCAATTACTCCAATTTGGCCAGTTTGGCTTGCAACTACATTAAGAATATCGGGTAACATTGTTAAAATACAATCAAATAAATTTGGGTTTAAAGATAGATTTTCTAACAATGGGCCAATAATTTTTAATAATCAACCTAATTGTGCAGACAATACTTTTTCAAGCACTGGTTTTAAAGAAACTAAATTTGCAACAAAATCTTCCATATCTGTTGGACTAGTATTTGAATTTCTTATATCATATAACATTCCTAACAAACTGGCTTTTTCAATTGAATTAGGTAACATAGTCTCTATAATACCAATTATGTTATCAATATTGTAAAATAAGAAAACTGACAATTTTTGATTAGAAAATAAATTTGCAATCAAATTAGATAAATATTTATTATTTGTTAATGAAGAAATAATATTGTATATATCATTATTCAATGAGTATAAAAAATCTATAACAGTTGGGTTATTTGCACTCAATAATAATATATTTTGGATTGATTTCAACATAACCTTAAATTTATTAATATTAGCTTCAACAAATTCTTTGTTATTAGAAATTAAATCATTTATACTTACATTTTGGATATTACTTTTTAATTCATCACTAATATCTATTAAATTATTTCCAAACTTAACATTTTTAATAATCGTTTTTAATGTGTATGAATTTTTTAAAAAATTTTTAAAATTACTTGACGAATTTTCTGAAAATACTTTGTCATTATTTAAAAATAATTCTATAGAAAGATTATTAAATTCAGTAGTTAAATAAGCCGTGTTATTAATATCAGAAGCTAATGTTAAATAAGGCTTTGCATCTGAATTATTAAAACTAAATTTAATTGTAACTATACCTTTAGAAGGAACTGTTATATCAGGTATATTGATATTTCAATAAATATTATCAGAATTTAGTTGCACATCATAATCTAATGGATTCATAAATTGTATTACATAGTCACCACTTATATATGAATCATTGTTAGTAACTAAAGTATTGCCAATATAAACATTTAAATCTAAAATGTTTTTTATATTTCATGATGTCGAAATTAAACTTAATGAGTTTTTTGCACCATAATTAAAATCATCATTTATATTAGATAAATAATCATTATTGTAAAGATATAAAAAATTATCATTAACAATTTTTGATGATTTAGCTGTACTATAACTTGAAACTATTGGTGTTGCAGATGTGTAATCTGTAATTATATTGTCAATATATTTATAAGTTGTTCCTTCTATTGAATCTACATTTCAATTAATAATTTTAGATCATTCATTTATTGAATCAAAATTATTAATAGGACCAATAGGGGTAACATCTGGAATATCTACATTTTCTAAATAAATTTTTAATAATCCATATGGTTGTTTTGATTCTGGCAAAAATATATAAAAATCAACATAATTAGATGATGAAATTGACATAGATTTATCTATATAACAATTTTCAGGTAAATTAACATTGCTTTTTTCTCTAATTTTACTTAAAATGTTCTCTGAAGACATATTAATAATATCTTGAATACTATTATTAAAAAAGACTGTGTTTGATTGTACATAAAAAATATTTGAATTAGGTGGATTTAGGCCATTTAAATTAACTTTTGGAAATGAAATTTTTATTGTATTAACTTTATCATTATTATTTATAGTTAGTTCAAGAACATAATTATTTAAATTAACATTTGCAATTTCAATATTTGAATTTGCGAATAATGTTGGTAAATTATTTGATAATAACAATGAAATATTTTTTCAATCATTATATTTATTATTATTTGATAATATTGCTTGAACTCCGTAATAAATATTATCGTATCCAATATTTTTAGAATTTAATGTCAATGTTTTAGATGTTTCATCATATGTATATGAAAAACTAGTTTCACTACATGATGTCATTATAGCCATTGATGAAAATATTGGAACAAATAATGTTGATAATGCAATAATTGACAATAATTTTCTCTTCTTCATGTTATTCCTTATTCAAATTTAAGTAAAAAATTATAAAAATAAATTTTTGAATTGCTGTTTTTAGGATTTGATGTAAAAGTAATACTGATTTGTTTTAATATATCTTGATATATTATCTGAAAATTATATATTGATGATGTATTGTTTTCATCTACACAATTTACAATATGTTCATAAATTCCTAAGCCATCTACATATTGTACCAATTTATTATAAATTTCAATTTCGGTTAATGTTGAAAAATTTTCATATAAAACATTAGGGAATAAATTGGAAACTTCATTTGAATCTAAAATATAAGATTCATTAGGGATTTTATCAATATTTGGAGATATATTGATATGAAAAATAATATCTGGAAATAGTGCTGGATCAATTATTGAACTATATTGATTATTAATTGAATACACTAATTTGAATACACCATTACCTATTGTTGATGAACTTTTTAAATAATATAAATCATTTGGAATATATTGTTCATTCGCTGGTGATAATTGGTTAATATAATAAGTTCATTCACTTGCTAAAATAGTTTGCGGATTTTTATTGTATATAACTGGTAAATCTAATTGATTTATAACAATTGGATTTTTAACTAAATTTAAATTTGGACCAACTAAATTAGACGGTGGAGTAATATACAAATTATTAACAATAACAATTAAAACATGATCATAATTATAGAATTTAATTATTGCATTTACATGTAATAAATCGTCTGGATTAGTGTTAGATTGTTCTATAGAACATGTTGTATTATTATCAATCAAAAAATTAGAGTTTTTATATTGATTATCTATAGCGTTAATTATTGAAATAAACTCATTAAAATTTTTATTTGTAAAATCATTAGATCAATCTAATATTGTTTTAGACTGAAGCAATGTATTACTTGCATTATATTCTATTGTAGTTGTTTTTACATTTGTGACAGTTGCAAAATTATTAGAACAAGATGTACTAATACCAATTGCAATTGTAGATGTAACACCAATTAAAAATGATAATAAAATGGTTTTAGTTTTTTTCAACATATTATCTCACCGCTATAGATTCTGGAACATTAATTTGTTTTATTTTATTAAATCCATAAATATTAATAAATATAAATATAATTGCAACTAAACCAAATATTGCAAAGAAGATTCAAAATGGAACAATTGGAGAAACAATAATCTTAAATGCATTAAACACAATAAATGATAATAATGATAATGCACCAAATGTTATTGGAATAGATATGATCACTCCTAAAAATAATACTACTCAATAAACAAACATAAACGAAAATGCGTTTTTAATATCTGAAATTCCAAAAACTTTCATCAATGAAACTAACCTTGTGGATTCAGAAACAATCATTATTGTCATTAGAACAATTATTATCAATAATGTTGGAATAAAACAAATTATAATTATGGTTTCTAATTGATGGAAAGTAGTATCAAAAATAGCACCTATATTAATATCAGTTGTGTCTAAGGTAGAAATTTGTGAAACTAAAGGTTGATCAGTTTCAAAAACATTTACCAATTGTTGAATTCATTCTCTAATTGTATTTATATCTTTATCGTTTGTATGATCTGTATACATAGGAATATTGCTATATTCTGAACTTGCATCATAAATATTGTTGTTATTACTATAATCTACTAAATAATTTATTCTCATTAATGTTGGTGTTATATTTCAATTATTATTAATAACAGTTGCTAATTCACCACCAAAACCACCAAATGAAGCAAGATTTGTATTTCAAATACCTTTAGAAGTTGTTAATGCACTAGGAGAATAAATTCCACCATAATTACAAAATATTTTTGGTTTTTGTTGATTTGTAAACACCCCATTAAATGGCACATAACCTTTACCAGGATTGTTAGGACCATTTCACTCAGCGTTACCTGTTGAAAAATCTCCATAACCTAAAATTTTATTAGCATATTTTTGTAAAGTATAATATTGTAATTCTGATCTTGATGAAGTAATTCCAACAATTTCAAATTTAACATTATTAAATGAATCTATACCGATATTTTTTCTATTAAATCTATCAAAAATATTGTTTGCATTTACATTCAATATATCTCCAACCTTATAACCATAAAGTTTTTTAACAACCTCATTTATTATAATTGGATATGTATTGTTGTTAATTTCATAACTATATAATAAATCTGCAATATTTTTATTATTTTCATCATAAAGAGTAATATATTTAGAGTTTTCAACAATTCCAATAATTTTAGCATTGTGTGAATTATTATCTAATATTGTTCCATCAATGTATGTATATGTCTCATCACTTGATTCAACAGGTACTGCACCATAGCCAACTTTATATGATAATTCTGGAACTTCTTGGTCGTTAGAACCTAAATTTGGATTGTTTTCATAAAAATATTTGTATCAATATTGAAAAAGAGGATTTTGAGAGTTTGTTAAAATTTGAACAATGTTTTGTAATGCTTTCGGTTTTACTGTATATGTCGGAGCTGCTAACATTGCATTTTCTTGATTTATTTTTCATTCATATTCATTTGTATCATAATTTAATTCTTTAACAAATATTCATTGATCTTTATTTGATGCTGTAAAATAATTGTTTGTAATATCTGATCCATCCAAAGTAAAAGGTTGTGATGTTACATTTGGTAAATATGTTGAATAATATATAGGTTTACCATTAAATTGACTATCTACACCTTCTAAATATGGAGATGTTCCGCCTTTAACTGCAATATTGTTTTGTTCTTGTAATCAATAATAAAAATTAAAATTTGCTTCAATTTGTTTTTCAAAAGAATTATTTACTAAATTTAAAATAGACAATGGCATTATAGATTTTGCCAATTCTCAAGGATTAATTAATGCTCCACCAATATCAATATATACATCTAATACTGCTTTAACAAAAATTTTATTATTAAAAAAGTTAATATTATTATTCAATTGAGTAGCTAAATCAGTATATGGCAAATATAAAGATGTCATGTATTTATTAGATGAATATGGATATAAAAATGCATTAGCATATTCACTTCCACTATAAAAACTACCAGTTGGAGCTGTTAATGGGGTATCATAATTACCAACATATCAACCATTAACAGGAGTTCCATTTATTGTTCCTCCATTTGCAGAATAATAATTATAAATTCCCATTTGAGAAACACCAATTTCACCGTATGGCATTGGTGAATAATATCCACCACTTAAGGTTGGAGAATATAAATCAAAAGCATATGTATAATTTTTATTTCTACTTGTATAGCTTTGAGCAATACTAAATTGATTTATTGAACCAACAGCAAAAGAAATTAATGATGAAAATAACGTTACAATAAATGTTAATAATAAAAATCTTGAAATATTTCCCATCAAATATGTCATTCTAAATGACCCTATTGCACCAAATAATTTTGTTATTTTCTTTGTATGAATAATTAATCAATTCATTCTAAATTCAGATTGAGAATTTAAAATATCTTGTGTTCTCTTTCTTAAGGTTCATAAAATAACACATACAATTAATGAAAATAAAATTAAAAATATTGCTAATATGACGACAAGAAATCCTCATCATTCAAAGGATGATTTTGGAATATATAATGTTCAATATTTTGAAATAACATCATTTAATGGATTTGTTAATAATACCCCAAACACATATGATAATATTCCACAAATTAATGCAGGAATTAAGGCAAATGGAAAGAATGACATTGCAAGATTAAATTTAGTAACTCCATTTGCAATACCAATTCCAAATGTAACTTTATTTTGCTTAACTATTGATCTTATTAATGTTGCAATAAAAAACAATGATAAAAATCCAATTATGGCTCCTACAATACATCCAATAATTAAAATAATGTTTTCAAGATTGTTTAAAAAATTAGCTCTAAGGTATATTAAATAATTTGGTTGATTTGAATCATTTAAATTATAAACAGTGTTGTATCCATACTTTTCAATTGAATATTGTTTTAATTCATTAAATACGGAATTTTTTTCATTTATAGTTCAATCGGGTGGATATCTTACAGAATAATAAATTGTTGTATTTGATGTATCAATATTTAAAGCTCTATAATATCCAGATTGATTCAAATATGAAACACCTGATGAACTTGAGTCCACTAACAAATTACCAACGCTTAAACATGGATACAACATGTCTGGAGTTGTTCCAGAACCAATTATGACAAATGGAATTGAATTAATATAAACCTTATACTTATCATTTAAATTATTTAATCATGTTAAAAAACTAGAATATGGCTCAGATATTCCAGTATCAGGATTATAAACATTTACAGACAATCCTGGATTCAATGAAGAATCAAAATTATTATAGTTTATCAATGGTAATTGTAAAGCATCTAATAATGTTCTTAGTGGTATTGTTGATTTATTATTACTATTTAAATAATTGCTTGATATTATAGAAAAATAAGAACTTAAATCATACACTTGAATAGTAAATGGTATTGAAGCTGATTCACCTAAAAGTGGCACAACTTGTTGGCATGACAAGTTATAACCATAACCATTAAAAACTATTTCATCTAAAGACATTAAATTTCTTCATTTATACCAATATGAATTTTCATTAAATTCCCCTGATGGTAAAAACAAATTATAATAATTATTATATTCATCAACACTTGAAGGAATTTCACATAATTTTTCAATAATTTTTTGAATTGGAGTAACTTTAGATATTTCTAAATTTCAAATCCCATTTTTCATTAATTTAACAAATTTTCATGGTTGAGAATTCATATAATTTTCATATTTATATAAATTTGCGTAATAATCGTAACGAGATTTAATATATGCAAATGAATAACTAGACATTTTAACAAATTCTATAGATTTTGAAATTTCATTTAAATAATCAACAGAATATTTTGATGTTGGTAATTCAACATCTGTTGATGTAATAAGTTTGTTTACATTTGCATCATTATCAATTTCATATGCAATAAAATTTGAATTAGTTTGTACATCAGATAAATTCACATTATTAGTAATCGAAAAATATAATCCTAAATCATTTAATTTTTGTTGTAATTCTAGGTCAACTGGTGAATCTGTAGGTATTACAATGTATTGATCAGAATTATTTATTGATTCATTTCTAATATTTGTTGGAATTGAAATTGTAAAATTTGCAAGTTCACCATCTTTAACAATATCATTTTTAGATTGGTTTAATAATATATTAGATGAAGAAATTGTCAAAATTATTGACGCTCCCATCACTACCAAAAATGATAACTGAGACATTAATAATTTTGACTTATTCAAAATTCTAAATGAATTTCTTACCAATAATCTAAATTGTTCAGATTTTTTCATATCTACTTAAAGATATGTAAATTATACAATAATAAATTAAAAATATTAATTTATAAAATTTTTATAATGATATTAAAAAGATTGGTAATTTGCTTTCAAGTTACTCCCTAAATCTAAAACAGTCCCGATTTATTTAACTCCAATTGTAATCATTGGGGTTAATACTTGTCTTTAACCTATATAGAGATATAATTGAATTGAGTTATAAATTGCATAACAAATTAGTTTATATTAATAAAAAAATATCTCAAAATGAGATATTAATTATCTAATAAATCTTTTTTCATTTTTAAATATTCTTCTTCAGTTATTGCACCATTTTTGTATAAATCATAAATTTTTTGAATATTATCATATTTATTTAAATTATTATTAGGAATATTTGGATTAGGATACATATTGTTTGGATCTTGATAATAGTTATTATTATTTGAATATTGAGGCTTTCGATTTGCTTCTTTATAATAATGAAGAGCTATTAATCCAAATATAAATGAAGCGATTAAACCTAATAATATTAAGGTAAATACACCTCATAATATTTTTACACTTCCCTGATTTATTTTGTTATTTTTTCAA
>JAHLFM010000032.1 GCA_018883815.1 Candidatus Ureaplasma intestinipullorum | reverse complement strand
TTGAAACTATTTTGATATTTTAAAATATTATTTTCTTTATTAAAATTCATTTCTCAATTACAGTTAGTAACAATTTTTTGTAAATTTTGAACAGCTATATTTGAATAAAAACTCTGAATTTGATTTGGCAATCAAAAACAATTTTCAAATGATTTTTCATGAATATTAAATTTAAATAATTTTTCTTCATTCTTAATAGCTTGCAAAACTTTAAAAGTAATAAAGTCATTTTCATCATAATAATAGACCTCATGACATGCCAAACTATTATTTTCTTCTCCCCCATTAATATAAAAATTATTAGAATTATAATCAAATTCACCATTTAATTTAACAATAAATAAATTGTCATTTAAAAATTCTTCTAATTCATAGTCTATTTCTTGCATTATGTTTGAAGAAATTTTAATTAATTGATGATAACCATCATTGTTTTTTGCTAATAATACAATTTCTGAGTTTTTATAATTAATTTGTAAACCAATAATTGGTTTTAAATTCTTTTCTTTTGCTTTTTTATAAAATTCAAAAGCTCCGTACATTACATTCTTATCAACCATACATACATATTCTTGATTATTAGAAATAGCAAAACTTATTATCTTATCAATGCTTAATGATGATGATAATAATGAATAATATGAATGTACATTTAAATTAATAAGATTATTTTTTAACATTTTCTAAGAATTCTTTGATTTCCATTTCTAAAATTTTTGTTTCTTTAAAATCTTTTAAGGTAAATCCAGAAGCCAATCTATGTCCTCCGCCTCCAAATTTAGCTGCAATTTCATTAACATTATATTCTCTACTTCTTATTGATCCTTTTCATTTTTGCAAATTTTCATCATAATAAACCAATGTTCAAATATCAATATTTTTAATATTTGCCATTAAATTTACTTTTCCAGTAAAACTTTTTTGATTAAATTTTTTGTTATATTTTTGATCAATAAACAGTGTTGCATAATGATTTTCAATATTAAAATTAACCATTGAAAATAATTTATGATTTAATTCAACTTCTTGAATATCATTCAAATATAGTTGATTATGAACTTCTTCTCTTGAAAGTCCATTATTACATAATCATTCCATAATTTTAAATGTATTAGCACTTACAGATGGGTATAAAAAACGATTAGTATCAGTTAAAATACCAAAATACAATGAATTTGCAATCTCTGTATCAATTTTATATTTTTTTGATAAATTCAAAAAAATAGATGCAACAATTTCACAAGTTGATGAAGAACTTGAATCTACAATACTTAAATTAGTAATTTCTTCGGTTGATAAATGATGATCAATTAGACAAGTCCAATTACAAAATATATTTAATTGACTTAAAATTCTTGATTGAGTAGATGTATCAAAAATAATTCCAATTGACTGCTCTGCAAAATTTCTATCAACAGCTACGTATTCTCTATCAAAAAATGGCAACAAGTAATCTTTGTCAATATTTGATAATCCGGCAATTCTAACATCCTTGTTAGAAAAATTGTTTTCAATAAATAATTTGAAAGCAAAAGCGCTTCCAATTGTATCACAATCTGGATTCTCATGGACAAATAAACAAATTTTGTTTGAGCTTTCAATTTTATTTAATAAAGAGTTAATTTTTTTTAGATCAAGTTCCATTATAAAATTCCTCAATTCAAATATGATTTTTAATTACATTATCTAAAATATTGTCTATTAATACTAATTTTTCTTCAAGTTCTAAAACTGTTTGAATGTTTGGTTTTGTTGTTGGATTTTTAGGCGCAAATAATGAACATGAGTCATTATATGGAAGAATCGAAGTTTCATATGTTCCATAAAATTTAGCAAGACTGATAATTTGTTCTTTATCAAAAGTTAATAATGGTCTTAAAATTAAGCAATCATTAATTGATGAAGAAATAACATCCATGCTCTCTAATGTCTGGCTTGCAACTTGACCAATTGAATCACCAGTAGCAATTGCATGATATCCATACTTTTCTTTTAAATATTTAGCAATTTTTAAAAAGTACCGTCTCATTAATGTAATGCGGTAACTTTCTTTATTAATATGTGTAAGTTCATGCATTAACATTGTAAAATTACATATAAATAACTTTGAATTGCTAATTTTATTATCAATAGAAATTAATTGCGACAACTTTCTTACCTTTTCTAGTGCTTTTTCAGAAGTATGAGGAGGAGTTATAAATGTTAAAAAATCAACATTTAACCCTCTATTTAATAATAGTTTTGATGCAATTGGAGAATCAATACCACCAGATAATAAAACTAAAACTCTACCATTACTACCAACTGGTAATCCACCTAATCCTCTAATTTGATTTGTAAAAATAATAGCACAATCTTTTTTAATTTCAATATTTATATTCAGAGAATATTTTTTCAAATTAACCTGATATTTAGAATTTTCTAAAATTTCACCAGCAACAATAGAAATTATTTCATTAGATGTTAAAAAATAATTCTTATCATGACGATGACAAGTTATTCTAAATGTTGCACCATCAAAATAATTTTCCAATGCTATTTCTACACAATTTTTTTTAATAATATTAATGTCATTTTCAATTTGTATAGCAGTAGAAATATAGTAAATTCCGGGAATAAATTTTAAAATTTGTACAATATCTTCTAATTGATTATTATCTATATTTTTTAAAATCATGCAATCAAATTTTTTATCAATAATAATATTTTTAAATTCACATAATGCTCTTTTAACATTTTGTGACAAAACAGAGACAAAATGTTTTCTATTTTTCCCTTTTAAAGTTAATTCACCATACTTTATATAAATAATTCTTTTCATATTATAATTTTAGTTCACTGTTAATAAATTCTAAATCTTCTTTTGTTAATTTTGGAGAAATCCCTGTTTCAATATAATCATGATATCAATTTTCAGCCATTATTACAAATTGTTTAAATTTATCAATATCAACATCTAAATTAACTAATTGAATTTCACGTTCATATACATTACATTGTTCAGGATTAATATAATCGTTAGTTTCTAAAAAACAAATTGCAAATATCCCTTTATTAATCCCTCTTAAATAACAATATAGAGAAAGTTGAAATTCATATTCTACAGGAACTTTAACATTTTGATTATCATCAAATCATTTTTCTCTTTTTGTTCCATATGATTTAATAATGGGATTATTATTTTCGTCTTTTTGCAATACAAAAAGATTGTTTACTTTTTTGTATAAAAAAGAATCAATAGAAGTTGTTTTTATTTCTAACATTCTTTTTTCATTATCATAATTAATAACATTATTAACAATAGGTTCTCCGTCTGGAATACCACCAAAAATTTTATTTTCTTTAAAAATATCAAATCCAACTTTTTGAGGTTCATATT
>JAHLFM010000002.1 GCA_018883815.1 Candidatus Ureaplasma intestinipullorum | reverse complement strand
GTTTAAATTTTTATTTCTATTAAATATTGACATTGTAATATCCTAATAAATTAAAATTAATAAAAATATAAACACTAATTTAATTATAATATGATATTATGAATAAAAATATAATTTCAATTGAAAATATTATTAAAAATTTAATTTCTAAAAAATATAAATTAATAACTGTTGAATCTGCAACTTGTGGTCAACTTGCGAATATGATCGGTTCTTTTCCGGGAGTTAGCATATTTTATATTGGCGGTTTAATTACATATTCATCATCGACAAAAATTAATATGTTAAAAATTAAAAAATCAAGAATTTCAAAATTTGGAACCATAAGTGCAGAAATTGCAAATGATATGGTTAAAAATGCAGTTAAAAAATATAATGCAGATATTGGTATTTCAATAACTGGAAATGCGGGTCCTGACAATATCGAAAACAAACCAAATGGTTTATTTTTTGTTGGAATTTATTACCAAGGATTCACACAAGTTCACAAATTGAACATCGATCAAAATTTATCAAGAAATGAAAAAAGGAATTTAGTTAGTCAAATTGCCTTAAATTTAATGTATAAAACAATTAACAATATTAAATAATAAAAAAATTTTCATTAATTTCATTAATTATATATAGAGGTGTTATTAATGAAAAATAATTTAAATGAACTTTTTTTAAAAAAATATTCTAATGACATTATGTCAATAAAGGAGTTAGAAAAACCTATCAATATAATTCATACTGGTAATATGAATTTTGATAATATTTTAGGATGTGGAGGAATTCCAAAATCAAGAATTACAGAGATTTTTGGAAATGAATCTTCAGGCAAAACTACAATTGCTTTGCAAATTGCAAAGCAATCAACAAATAATAATGAACGTGTTTTATACATTGATATGGAATGTTCTATAAGCTTATCATATATTAAAAACAATGGTATAAATCCTGATTTAATTACTATTTGCCGTCCAAAAAATGGAGAAAAGGCCTTTTCATTAATTGAAGATGCATTAAAAGAAAACTATTATAGCTTAATTATTGTCGATTCAGTAGCTGCAATGAATAGTGAAAGCGAATTAGATGAATCAATTGAAGAAAATGCCAAAATTGGCTTACATGCAAGATTGATGTCTAGAGGATTAAGAAGAATACAAATCCCACTTAGTCAATCTGATACTGCATTAATTTTTATAAATCAACTTAGAGAAAAAGTTGGAATAATGTTTGGAAATCCAGAAACTACAACTGGTGGAAAAGCACTAAAGTTTTTTTCATCACTAAGAATTGAAGTTAAGAAAGTTGATTTGATTAAAAATGGCAATGATAAAATTGGAATTAAAAGCAAAATAACAATTATAAAAAATAAATTAGGAAGGCCATTTGAGACAACATTTATAAATATTTATTTTAATGAAGGGTATAACATTACAATGGATATTCTCGAATATGCAATTGCTAATAACATAATTACAAAATCAGGAGCTTGATATTACTATAATAATGAAAAAATTTGTCAAGGTATAAATAAGTTAAAAACTTATTCAAATGAAAATCCGGATTGATTTTTAAATTTAAAAAATGATGTTGAAAAAAAATTAATAATTATGGAAAACTAATTACTGCTATGTTTATTAATTAAATTTTTAGTTGAGTAAAAATAAAAAATAACAATTTTTGAGTTAATTTCCTGATATTGATGGTACAAATTTTGTTCATATTCAATATCATTTTTATCTCTTATTCCTCTTATTAAAAAAATAATATTATTTTTTTTACAATATTCCATTGTTAAACCATCATTTATATCAACAATTACATTACTAATATTATTTTTTTTTAAATATTTAATAATGTGTTCTTTACGATCTTGAAGAGATTTTTTATGTTTTTTTAATGAATTATTAGAAACCAAAACTATTATACTATCAAAAAAAGATAAAGATTTTTTTAATACATATAAATGTCCTTCATGAAATGGATCAAAAGAACCAGGAAAAACAGCTTTAAGCATATTTTATATTTTATCTATAAATGTAGTGAAAGCGATATTCATATTAGACTCAGCCAAATTATTTATTGGAAGTTCTAAATTATTTTGAGAAATTTTGCTTTCATCTATTTTTATAATTTCCTCCAATAATGAAGACAAATTTGGATTATTTGGAAAACATTCTTTAAAATATGTAGTAGTTACATAATCATATAGTTGTAAATAGCATGGTGTGTAATTAACATAATCAAAATTTTGCATAGTTGGAGAAAGATAGTTACCTTCCTCATCAACATCAATCATATTATCAAAATCTAATGAAATAGATTTAATAATATTATAAACTTGATCTTTTTTACTACTATCTAAGGTTTTGTTAATTACAAATGCATCCATTGCTATAAAATTTTGTTCTGGAATTATAACATGCTTATTATTTGTTCATTCATGATCAATTTGTTCAGCAGTGTATTCATCAGAAATTGATATTGAATCTCCACCCATCAATGAATAAATAGCATCACCATTATAAAAAAATGCACCATTTATTTCATTATTTGCAAATTTATTTAGTACAACATTTGAATCAGAATTAAAAGTAATTATATTTTTATTACTAATTCCAGAATAATAATTATAAATACTGTTATAAATTTGACTCATTTCATCTATAGTTGGGGAAGAATTATTATTTTTATTATTAATCGAAATAATTGCATCTTGTGGATTAATATTTTTTCCATCAATAAGATTACAAATATCAAAAACTGTTCTAGCATCCTTAATCATCATTACACTAGAATTATTTTTTAAAAACCTATTATTTAGAATTGATGTATCAGTGATATATGAAAAAATATCGTTAAAATTGCAATTTGGTTTTGAATGAATATCAGTTATAATAGGACCATTATAACCAAAAACTAAATCTTGAGAAAAATAAGGAATACAATATTCTAACAAATTTTCAATACCAATTAGTTGACCTATAATTTCACATAGATTCCAAGTTGCAGGAGTCACAATTTCTTTTAGATCATGATAATCCTTAACAATAGTTCCGCTTTTAGTTGTAATATTAAATCTTTCTCATTCAATTTTTTGAATTGAATCTTGAACAATAAGTTGACCTACCATATTATTTGTAGCAATTGCAATATCCAATGTTTTATTTTGAATATATGTTGGAATTTCGGCATTAGAAGAATAATATTGTCAATTAATGTCATATTCTTTGTTAAGTGAATTCATTAATGTTGGTGACATATATGATTGAAAATTGCCTATAACAATACTATTTGAATTAATACTTAATAAAGAAAAAGGCAGAGATATAACTCCACCAGCTAAAAGTATTGAACCAGTAATCATTAATGTTTTAGTCAAATATTTATTCATCTTTGTTACCAATTTTTTTTAAAATAATTTTATCAATTAATTCATTATTTTTAAAACTATTATCAATGTTTGCAGAAACATTAAAACCATAACCCTCTTTATATTTTGGAATAATATGAAAATGAAAATGATTTATTTCTTGACCTGCAATTTTTTCTTGATTTGATAAGTAATTAAAACCCTTAATTTCAGAAATATTATTTTTTAAAAATTTTACAATTTTTTTTGATGCAATTAATATTTTTGATAAATATTGATCATCTGTTTCTTCTAAATTTAAAAAATGTTTTTTAGGAATTAAAATCGTGTGACAAAATGACATTGGATTAATATCTAAAAATGCAATAAGAAAATCGTCTTCATAAATCTTTTTTGACGGAATTTCGCCAGAAACTATTTTACAAAAAATACAACTATCCATTTTTATTTACCAAATGTTGAATTAATAAGTTCAATAATATGATTACAGAAGTTTTTGTTAGCAAACGGCATTTGTAAATGATATGTTTTTTTGTCATTTGTTTTTAATAGCATATCGCCTTGTCCACACAAACATTCGGCTTCTGAAGTATTAAAAATAATTTCTGATTGTATTTGGTCATCAACTTTTAAAACAATAATGTTATCCATTGATTTGTTAAATATAGTAGTTTGGTCATTAACAACAGAAGAAGTTAAAACTAATATAATTCCATGATTAAATGCATTTGAAATTATTTCATCCAATAATTTTAAACATTTTTCTTTATTTAACTCTAAAATATCATTAATATCATTAACAACAATTAATTTATGTTTGATAACATTTAATTTGTTTTTTAAATTGTAATCATAAATATTGTTAACATTATTTGTTAGAAATAAATCTTTTTCTTCTTTAATTATGTTATTTATTTGTGTTAAGCAATCTAATGCATCATATTCGCTAGACACATAATTATTATGAACTTGGACAATTGATTCTAAATGTTTTAGTGATTTATTTGTTGTATCTATAATATATGCATCTAAATTATTTGGATTATTTAAAAAACATATTGACAATACAATACTTGATAACAACATTGCTCTTCCACTACCTTGCCCACCATATACAATTGTATTTGGTTCATAAGCACCGTTAATATAGAAAGCCTTTCTATTTCCTTGCTTTCCAATTGTATAACAATACGGATTATTATAACCAATAGTTGAAATTATATCTTTAAATGAAACAATTGGTTGGATGTTCATTTCATCCTTATTGATAACATCAATGAAAGAAATTTTATTTGATGAAATTTTATTGATGATAATTCTATTTTTAAATTTATTAGAAATATCACTTCCTCTATCATTAATTCATTCAGATATATTTGAATCTTCAAATATAAATGTTGCAGATACAGATTGATACATAATTTCTTTATTTACTAATTTAAAAGTTAATTGATTAACTGAAAAATAATTACTTAATGTATCTATTAATTCATTTAATTCACTTGATAAAATTGGTAAATAATCACATGCATTATTAGCAATTTGATCAATATGCGGTAAATTTTCTACATCAATTTCTCTAGAATTAATATATTTTTTTACAACATCATATTTTGCGCTATTTTCAAATTTATGATTCTTTATATCTAATAAAGATTCATTATCAAATTCAATATCATTCATGTTGTTGCTAAGATTTAAATTATCTTTTTCCAACTCAAATGTGTTAATGTTTTGATTGTCTTCAGAAAATAAATGTGTAGAAGCCAAGTTATAAGTACCAGAAACTTGAGGTTCCTTTTTTAATTCCTCAACTTGAATATTTGTTGTAGTTCCAAATGATTCAGCAAATTTTCTTGTATTTTGAATTTCAACATTTTCAACTTTATCAGTTGGTTTTTTAATTTCTTCATTATATTCTGAAATCTTAACTTCATTAGGTTTTTTAAATTTTTTATTAATTTGATCTACAACATTCTTAACTTTTGGATTTCTTTTTGCAATAATTAAATAAATAATAAATGCTAAAACAATAAAGCCTATTACAATTAACAATGCTGAAGAAATATATGCGAAACATGCAACAATAAACATTGTTATTAATCCACCATATGCATGTGGGTTAGCATAAAACACATTAGTACTTCCAACATTTCCTCAGTCTAAATTATGTCAACCAGTAATGTATGAAGAATTAGTTTCAACAAAATATTGAGAAAAACTTGCTGAATTATTTAACTTTTCTATGTATACCCCAATTCCAGATAAAATTAAACAAAATGACAATAGGATTATAGGATAATAGATTAATAAAGATTTTTTATTTCAAATTATCTTAAATATATTTGGAAATCAATATAAAATAGCAACTATAAATGCAAAAATATAGATTAAATATTTTCCTCAACCAAAAAGAAATGAAAAGAATATAGAATCAAAAAAGGCACCCACATATGGAACTCTAATAAATGACAACAAAATAATTAAATATAGTATGGCTATTCCAACATATTTCAATATTGCAACTCATCTTGGAGATGAATTTAAGTCATTTTTTATTAATTGAATTCTTGATGTGTCACTTTTAAACTTATTTGGCTTTAAAAAAACTGATTTTTTAGTGGAATTATTTTCCCTATTGACATTAGAACTTTTTTTATTAAATGATTTCATAATTACACCTTATTGTTAATTTCAATTATTGTTGGTAGAACAATTGGTCTTTTATTAAATTTTTTCTCATACATTTTTGTAAATAATTTTTTTAATAAAACCTTTGTTTCTTTAGTGTCTACCTTTTTCTTATTATTTTCTAAAACTATACAATCACTTATATTTTCTTTAAATTGAGTTATAACTTCCTCTAATAAATTTTTGCTATTTTCATCTTCTGTAATTGCACCATATGAGTCAATATCAAAGAAGTTTAGAAAACAAGCAGAGTTAATATCTATTGCAACTGTTATGAAAACTATTCCAGCTTCGGCTAATTGTTTACGTTCACTAATCACTGCAGTTCCAACATCAATAGAACCAACATTACCAATATAATTTTCTGTTAATTTAATTTCATGTTTATTTGGATTAATTTCACCATTGTTAATACTAATCATTTCCCCATTATCCAAATAATAAACTTGATCTAATTTAACCCTGGTCTGAGAAACTACAGATTGATATTTAACCATATATTTGTAATAACCTTGAATAGGGAAAATATATTTTGGAGATAATAAATCAATTAAATGCTTATGATCCTCATTTGAGGCAGACATTGGTAAAATTGTTCTTGGAATTGTATAAGCATTAACATCTAATCTGTTCAACTCATCCATCAATCTTGCGCCGTGTCCTTCATAACCATTTATCAATTGTGTACCTAAAACAAATGTATCTTTAAAATCCAATTTTATACTATTGTTGTTGCCAGATACAATATTAAAAAGTAACTTAAATAAATTGTCCTGCATTGCTGAAATTACAACAATTGCATTTGGAGAATTAGAAATTTCAGATATTTTTAAGCAAACCAATCCTTTTGTGTTTATCATGTGGTTTTTAACGGCTCCACTAAATACATTCATAAATGTACTACCATATACACAAAATGGTCTTTTTTTGCTTTTTGCAATATTTGCTAAATTAATAACTGTGTATGCATCTTGATCATTTATAGCAACAAATACTCTTCCGCTAGTATTGGAAATAATTGATTCATAATAATCATAATTTTTGTGATTCGGTGTTGTAAAACTTTTAAAATTTCCAACATTTCCAACAGCTGGAATTAATGCTAAATTATTTCCTCTTGTTATAGAATTAATTTTTTCGATGTGGTCTTCAAAAATATTAGTTTTATCATTGTTAACCATAAAATCATCAATATAAATAATTGATCCGTCCTGTGTTTTAATCACTCAACCTAAAGAATCAAGGATTGAATTACAAATTTTAAAAGGAACAATAGTTGTATTTTTAAATTCTAACTTTTGAAACTCTTCAACAGCAATTACATTTGGTTTTTGAAATTTAATTGTATTTTTTTCATAATATGTTTCAATAACTATTTTTCCAATTTTACTACAATAAATAGGTGTATTAATATTAATTTTTTGTAATAAAAAAGGAAGTCCTGCGTAATTATTTGAATAAGGATATCCAATAAATATACCCTTAATTTTTGAAGCATTTTTTGATAAATATTCAAAATCAGGAGTTATCATACATATACCTAATTTGCCATTAATTGGCACTTTAGATCCTGAATCAAAAACATATATAGAATCATCAATTTCAATAACAAAGCAATTTTTGCCTCTCTCATCTTGTCCACCAAGTGGCAATAAATTTATATTTGACATATTAACCTCTATAAAAGTAATAAAAATGATTTTAGTTTATATTTATTATATAAAAAAATAAAATTTTTACTTAGATAATTTCTTATATGCATCATGAGCAGCAGCCTCTTCTGCTTCATGCAATGTTTTTCCAATTCCATATCCATAAACATTATTATTAAAAACTAATTTTACTTTTCGAGGCTTGTCATTTTTCGAATTCATAGGAATATATTTAATATCATTTTTTTCAGTTCTTCCAAGAGCCTCTTGAATTAATGTTTTATATGGTTTACCAACAAATATATCTCCTTTTAAAAAAGGAGTAATTATTAAGTCATAAACCACATTGCTTGCTTTTTTAATTCCAGAATCTTGAGCAATTGCACCTATAAAAGCTTCAAATACATTTTCTAAAACTTTGTCAGTTATTCCGTCTTTTATCATTCCATGACCAACTAACAATAATTTATCTAATCCGATTTTGCGGGAAATATTTGTAAAATTTGTTCCAGACACAAGCTTTGCTTTAATTGTAGACATTAAGCCTTCACTGTTTTTTGTATATGAAAACAAATAATTTGTAATAATTCATGATATTGCAGCATCACCTAAAAATTCAAATCTTTCATAATTATATTTTAAATTATTTTCATTCGCATATGTTGGATGAGTAAAAGCTTCAATATAATTAGAAATTTTTTGAATTCTAATATTATATGTTTTCAATATTGATTCTAATAATTTTATATTTAAGTTCTTATTAATCATTATTTTTAATATAACCCTTGTCAATTAAAAAATCATTAAAAATTGTAATTTCATTTTCTATATTTTTAATAATAGAATTTTTTACAGAATTATGTAACATTTCTAATGAACTATAAAATTGTTTATAATCAGCTGATCCATGCGTTTTAACACATATTTTTTTTAGACCCATTACAAATGCACCAGCATTATTTTTATAATCAAATTTATTAAAAATTTTTTTCAAAAAGTTAGCAGAAAAAAGTAATGGTAAAAAATTTCTTGGTTTTTTGATATTTTCTTTTATAAGGTGAGCAATTGTTTTTACACTACCTTCACATGCTTTTAAAACTATATTTCCTGTAAATCCATCTGTAACTACAACATCTGCACAATATTCTAATAAATTTTTAGATTCAACGAATCCAATATTATTAATATTTTGATACTCATTTAGTATTTCGTTTGTTTTATGCAAAATTGCAGGACCTTTATGAGATTCAGTTCCAATATTTAAAATGCCTACTTTTGGATCTTTTGTTCTTTGCTTTGCATATACATTTGCCATAATAGCAAATTTTGCCAAATCAATTTCATTAACATCTAATGATGCACCAACATCAAGTAAATTAAATGGAATAGATTTAACTGTCGGAATTGTTGGCATAAATCCAGGTTTTGACACACCATTAATTAAGCCAATAGTATTATACATTGTCATCACAAATACTGGTGTTGACCCAGCGCTTAAAACACCATCAATTTTATTTTCATTCAAATAATTTGCAGCAAGTTGCATGCTTGAATTTGGTTTACGACGTGCAGATAAAATAGTATCATTTTGAGAAATAAATTCTGACGAATGAATAATTTCAAACTCATTCTCTGAATTAAAAAAAGGAGAAATTAATTCTTTATCACCAAATAAAACTATTTGAACATCTTTATATTTCTTTAAAAAATCACGACATGCGTTTATAGAATGTGATAGGTCATTTTCATATCCCATTACATCAACACCAAGTTTTATCATACTATTGAACTCCTAAATAATAATCATAAACTTTTTGTCCACCATATTTAATTTCACAATATAAACCGTATTTTTCTAATGCATATTTTTCAAATTGTTCAACATCAGTTTGTGAATAATTTAAACCACAAATCAAATAACATATATCAATATTTTTTTGATTTTTCATTAATGTATCTAAAGTATTTTTCAATACAACAATTGTTTTATTATTTGCAGAAATAATTTTCTTATTAATGATTCCAATTTTATTTTTTGATTTAACAGTGATATGTGAGTATTTTACATCTTTTGATGCAGTTGAAATCATTGCAGATAAACTTTTCTTAATTGATTTATTAATATACTTTGAGTTCATGTCAAAATTTGCAGATTTATCAAAATTTGTAGTTGCAATTAATGAATCAAAAATATTCTTAGTTGTAATAATTTCAATATTTGCATTATATTGTATTAAATTAACAGCTTCTTGTGCAGCTAATTTATAATTACTATCATCTATAATTAGGAACACATTTTTAATACCTAAATTATTAATTGAATTGAAAAATGTTTTTACAGATGGAGGATTACCTTCAGTAATGATTGTCATATCAGCTTGATAGTCATTTTTTAAAATTTCTGATATTTCCTCTGTTGGACATGTAACAATTATTGCATTTTCATCTTTAAATTGTTTCTTGTGTTTTTCCAAAAATTGATTTGTCATGTTTTCGATCTTAATTTTTTCAAATTCACCATATTTTTGACCAATTTTTAATAATAAGTCAGGTTTAAAAGTGTGAATATGAACCTTTACAAGGTCATTATCATGAATGCAAACCATTGAATTACCAATTTTTGATAATTGTTTTTTAAAGTTTGTAAAATTAAAATTTTCTTTTCCAGCATTCTTTTCATTTGGATTAATTATTGCATTTAGTTTTAATACAATTTCACTACAATATCCAAAACCTTCTTCTTCATTTGGGCCAATATCTTTTAAACTATCAAAATCAATTTTCTTGCTATCAGTATAAACAGGTTCAAGAATTTCCTCTCCATGTAAATACTTATTAATTCCATTAAAAAAAGACATTAATCCATATGCTCCAGAATCTACTACACCTACTTGTTTTAGTTCAGGAAGCATATTTGTTGTTTTTAAAACTGTTTCGTTTCCAATTTTACAAATATCATCAAATAAAGCATTTAAATCAGAATATTCATTTTCATTAACTTGTTCAGAAATAACTCTAATTACAGTTAAGATTGTTCCTTCCACAGGTTTTGATACCGCATTATAAGCTTGTTCTTTTGCTTTAATTAATGCTTCTTTAATTTCATTAATAGATAGTTTTTTTGTTTCAGGTTTGATTATTGAAAAAAATCCTCTAAATATTTGTGAAAAAATGACCCCAGAATTTCCTCTTGCATTCATTAATAAACCATATGAAAAATTTGTTGCCAAATCATTAAAACATAATGTTTCAGTATTTTTAATATGTTGCATGGCTCCAAGAACTGTAGTTTTTAAATTTGATCCAGTATCACCATCAGGAACTGGAAATACATTTAAATCATTGATATAACTATATTCTTTTTCTAAATTTTTCGCTCCGAATTCAAGCATTTTTTTCATTTCTTCAAAATTAATAATCATTTTTACTCCTCAAACAATAAAAACTAAAATATCGGTTATTCTTGTATTAATTAAGCTATTTATAACAATAATGTTAATTATTTTTAAATAATATTATTAATATACCATAAATATAATATAATAAAAACATTGTATTAGCATTTTTTTAACATTATTGTTATTAAAATTTGAAAAATATAGGGAGGTTAATATGTCAAGAAAAGATCAATTAACAGGTAAAGGTCCATTATCTGGAAATAAACGTAGCCATGCTATGAATCATTCTAGAAGAGTTTGAAATGTTAATTTACAAAAAGTAACAATTAAAAACCAAGATGGTAGTACAGCAACTGTTAGAGTTTCTGCTAGAACATTAAAAACTCTTAAAAAGAACAATATGATTGCCTAAAAAAAGAGATGTAATAATTGCATCTCTCCCACATTCAAATAACAATTGCAACACTATATAGTTGTGGTTGTTATTTTTTTGGAGTATCAACTAAATAAAGAAAAAAGATATTTAATTCCTAAAAATGCAATAGATTCACTTATAATTTTATATAGAAGTGGCAGTCTAAAAAGATTATGCATTAAACATATTTAATTTTTATAATATTTATTCATTTATAATTTTTAATATAGAAATGAATTTTGGAACAATCTTGGGTATATTGACATTATTGTTAACAATAATTGCGTTGATTCTTGCAACTATATTTAGAATTGTATCCAAATTAAATTTAACAATAAAATATCTCAAAATTTTTTTAGGAATTTTTGGTTTGATATATTTTATAATATTTTGATATTTCCACGATCTTATAAATATAATTAATAACCAAAATTCTATAGCCAATATTTCCATATATTGATCAAAAGTTCTATTATTAGATATGTGTCCATTTATGTATGTTTTTTTAAATTTATGTTTTATATTTGACTATAAAAATAAATTAATAAAAACAGTATGTTTATGAAGTATAATTGGGAGTTCAATTACAATTATAGGTTCGATATGAAGCGTTAATTATAATGGCAATCCATTAATTTATATTTTTCTAGGTTCAAATGAAGGACGACTTTATTATTTTATACATGCATTTATGTTAATATTTGGTACATTCTTTTTTGTGTACAACAATAGGCATAGATTTATTGATGTATTTGTTTCGCATCTTTTACCTTCACTATATTTAATATATGTCTTAATAATTATTAGAACATTAAATATCACTCGAAATGCAAGCGGGCTTGTTGAATATGATTGAATAAATACAAATGGTGAATATTATTTGGTATATCAATTATTAAAACTAAAATTCCCACAAATACAAATTGTTGCTTATTTCTTAGTTTGAATTGAAATGATTATATTAATTATTTTAAGAAATTCAATTGCAAAACCTACACTTCAATGGTTTTGACCGAAATTTATATATCAAAAAATAACCCTTTGAGATAAAATATCAAAAAAGTGATATTTAACAAGATTAAAAACATTTTAATTTTTTTGAAAAATATTTTTATTGGCTTTTTTAGTTAAAATATGGACTTGATTTTCTTCGTCTATATATACTGTGTCTTCAATTCTTACACCACCAAAATTTTCTATATAAATTCCTGGCTCTATTGTAAACACATAATTTGGCTTAATTATAAATTTGGAATTTGGAGAAATATTTGGTAATTCATGTACTTGAATTCCAACTCCATGACCAGTAGAATGAGTAAAATATTGTCCATAATTATTTTTAATAATATAATCTCGACAAATTTTATCTATATCATTTCCAGTCATTCCAAGTTGGATTTTTTGAATACCTTGTAGTTGTGAATTTAAAACGCAATCATAAATTTTTATCATTTCAGGGTCATAATTGGTTCCAACTATAAAACTACGGGTAATATCTGAACAATAATTTTCATATATACAACCAATATCAATTGTTAACATGTCCCCATCCTCAATAATTTTATTGGTAGGAGAATGGTGAGCAATTGCTCCATTTTTACCACTTGCAACAATTGGATCAAATGAATTTCCGCTTGCTCCTAATTCTAACATATGTATTGATATTAATTTGGCAACTTCTTTTTCTGTTTTTCCAATTAAATCTATTTCTTTAATTCAATTAATTGTTTCAGATGCGATATCTGCTGCAATTTGTAGCTTGTCTAATTCATTTTTAGTCTTTGTAATTCTTAATTCATTTGTTAAACATGGTTTTATATTAACATTTAAAGATTTTAAAAATTCATATTCATTAACCAAACAGTGTTCAGATTCTATTCCTAATTTTTTTATATTTAATTTTGAAATAATCTCATTTAATTTGTTTTTTAAATTTCCATTTAATAATATTATTTCATCAACATTTTTTATTTCTTTTATAGCAGCAAAAAAATAGCGACTATCAATTAAAAAGATTGATTTGCCACTATTATTTATAAACAAATAACCTCATGAAGATTTAAAATCAAGAAATCAATAACGATTAATTTCAGATGTTAATAAAATCCCATCAAGATTATTTTTAGAGATTAAATCAACAACAACTTTTAATTTATCAAACATTATTTTTTAGCTTTGATTTCATTATGAATAGTTGATTCTTTACATGTATTACAATATTTGTTCAATTCTAATTTTTCAGGTGTATTTTTTGCATTCTTTTTTGTTAAATAATTAATATGTTTACATTCTGAACATTGTAATCTAATTCCTCTTTTAATAGCCATAACATAACCTCTATTTGAAAATTTTAAATAATTCTATATATATTATTACACAAAATTAAAAAATAGAATATAAATTTATAAATTATAGTATAATCATTAAGTAAAATAAAAATTTATTTATATAGAAAAGAGGTATTCCTAGAATGGAAAAATCGGCTAAATTAAATGAGGTTGAATCATCTGTAAATACAGATGCAAATGCTGATGCTGTAAAAAATACTGCAGCGACACCTGCTGACTCAGTTCAGAATAAAGCCAATGCAAATTCAATCCTAAAAAAGATGAAACAATTAGTTTCTGCATCTAAATTAATTGAAGTTGGAGCACATATTGGTTTAAATCCACGTAAATGAAATCCAAAAATGAGTCCTTACATTTATGCAAAACGTTCAAACAATTTAGTTATTGATGTTTTAAAATCATTAATTTATTTAAATAAAGCATATTCATTTATTCAAGAATTAACTAAAAATGGTGGTCGTATTTTAATTGTTGGAACTAATGGAAAATTAATTAAAGATTTAATCAAGGATGAAGCTAAGAGAGGTCAATGTTACTATATCACTCAAAGATGATTAGGTGGTACATTAACAAACTTCAAAAATATTTCAAAATCAATTAAAAAATTAAATGACAACATCCAATTACAAAAAACTGGTGAAATTGATAAATACACTAAAAAAGAACAAATCAACATCAATAAAGAAACTGAAAAATTATCTAAGTTTTATGGTGGTATTCGTACAATGCGTAAACTACCAAATGCAATTATTGTTTTAGATCCTGATCATGATAAAAATGCTGTTGCAGAAGCTAGAAAGTTAAACATTCCAGTTATTGCATTAGCTAATACAAATGCAGACCCTAATTTAATTGATTATATTATTCCAATTAATAACCACTCAATTAGATCAATTGCATTAATCCTTGGTGTATTAATGGATGCAACTTGTGAAGTTAGAAATGAACCTGTTAAATTTGTTGGAAAATCAGATGAAGAAATTGTTTTACCTGAAACTCAAAGCAAGCGTCGTTTCAATGGTGAACCTATGCAAAAAGCAAGTGTTAACCATGAAAACAAATTTTCTTCAAAAAGAAATGTAACTGAAGAAACTAAATAATCATCAATGTTTAAGAGACTTATTTATATGGTCTCTTATTTTTTTATAATTAAATAATATATGAGGTAATAATATGAAATTAATAGATGATTTAAAATGAAGAGGAATATTAAACGCAATAACTAATGAAGAAAAATTAGAAGAAGCTATTAAATTAAAAAAATGTGCATATGTTGGATTTGATCCATCTGCACCAAGTTTACATCTAGGTAACTATGTAATGCTAATAATGGTTAGAAGACTTGAATTATATGGAATAAAAACATATGCAATTATAGGTGGGGCAACAGGTATGATTGGTGATCCTAGTGGTAAATCTTCCGAAAGAAATTTATTAGATTTTGAAACTGTTAATAGAAATAAACTAGCAATAAAAGAACAATTAAAAAAATATGCATCTCAAAATATTCTTGATAATTACGATAATTTTAAAGATATGAATTATTTAACATTTTTAAGAGATGTAGGAAAAATGGTTAATATTAATTATCTTTTAGAAAAAGAAATAATTAAAACTAGATTAGAAACTACTGGGATGTCTTATACAGAATTTAGTTATAACTTAATTCAATCTTATGATTTTCTACAATTTTATAAAAATTATGATGTTGCAATTCAGGTTGGAGGAAGTGATCAATGAGGCAATATAACTGCTGGGATTGAAATGATTAGAAAAACACTAGGAGATAATAATTTAGCATGTGGTTTAACATTAAATTTATTAACTAACAGTGAAGGAAAAAAATTTGGAAAATCTGAAAAAGGTGCTATTTTTCTAGACCCTAATTTAACTTCACCATATGCAATGTATCAATTTTTAATTAACCAAACAGATGCTGATGTAATTAAGTTGTTAAAATTCTTAACATTATTAAGTCATGAAGAAATTGAAGAAATTGAAAATATACATTCAAAAGAACCATTTAAAAGACATGCTCAACATGAGTTGGCAAAATGAGTAATGATTGATGTTCATGGTAAAGAAATATATGAACGTGTAAAAGAAATTTCAGAAATATTATTTAACGGAGACATAAAAAAATTAACAATTAGTGAATTAAAATTAGCAATGAATAATGTTCCAAGCGTTGATATTAAAGATAATGAATTAAATATTGTTGATTTTATAATTGCAAATAATATTGTTGATTCAAAAAGAGCAGCAAAAGAATTAATCACAAATAATTCCATTATGATTAATGGTGAAAAAATAAATAATTTAGAATTTATTGTTAAAAAATCCGATGCTTTTAATAGAGAATTTACAATTATTAAAAAAGGTAAAAAGAATTATTTCGTTACAAATTGAAATTAATTCTTTTTTTTCTTTAAATGTATAATTATTCAAGTAATCAATAAAATCAATCCAAGTCCACAAATACTTATAAATATTAAAAATCATGTTTGCTTATAAAATGGCTTTTTGTTATTGAAAGTTTCATATGTTTCTTCGTTTGTGGTTTCTTCGTTCGTGGGAGGCGTGCTAGGTTTTTGATTATCCGGGCCAGGTTTTTGATTATCCGGGCTTGGTTTTTGATTATCATTATTAGCATTGTTATCATTATTAGTTGAAATATCAATATTAATTAATTGTCAATATTGATTGTTATCTTCATCCTTTATTCATAAATAAAGTTTTTCATTATTATTATGTTTGTAGTCTGGAATAAATTCATTTTTTAAAATTTTTCCACTATGAATAATATTAAATTGAGAATCAATTAATTTATACTCATAGTTTTTATCAATATTGTTTATAAATTTTACATTTCCATCTATTGATTTATATGGATCAAAAATAATTATATTACCTGATTCAACAGTTTCAACACCATCATTTGTTGAACATTTAAACATGTATTTATTACTTTTGTTTAAATTTATAATTAATGTTTTTTGGTTATTATATAATTCTCATTCTTGAAGATCATTATTAAATAAATATCAACCATAATTAATAAAATTTAAATTATCAATAATATTCGAATTATAAATAATATTAAAATCCATATACAATTTTTCATCCTTTAATTTATATATAGGTTCTGAAATGCCTAGATTATTTTTGACAATTACATCAATTGTATTTGTTGTAATGTTTAAATCTATCGGTTTATACATGTTATTTTCTGTGCAAATAGAAACATTAATATTTACTTTAAATTTGTAATTACCAGGATCTAAAATTATCTCATTTATTTTATTGGTATTATTAAGCAAGGTATTTCATTTATTTTTATATAAAACTTCTCAATTATATGATATAGATATTGCATTTGAATCAATATAATTTTGAAGATTATAATTAGCATCTACTCATAGCGAGATTCTCTCTCCGTATACAACATTAGATTTTGATGTTTTCAATTCAAAATTAATGTCATTTGGTACAACAATTAATTGAAATGGATATGAGCTAAAAATATGATTTTGAACTCCTAGAGTGCCTCCGGATTTATAATTATATTGAAGATTATAAAATCCTTGATTAGAAGGATTAACATTTTGGATTGTTAAAATATTTTTTATATTATGAGTATTATTATTTTTTGAGTCATTGCCTCAAAAATTTAAACATTCTCATCTAATATATTCATCATAATTTGCATTATTCAAGTTTGAATTAATATCTGTAGTATTTTTAAAGTATCATTCATTTCAAATACAAAATTGGTTTGAGCCATTTTGTGTATCACTTTTAAATTGGAATGATACAGTATCTCCAGATCAAACAATAGCCCTTTTATTTATTGGACTATCTCCTCTAAAACCAACTGTGTTAGATCTAGGTTGAATAAAATTTTTACTTTGTATATTAATGGTCTCAGGATTTGTAAACTTATAGTTTCCCATAGTATTAGTTATTGCTAACAAAAGTGAAAAATTATTAAAAATATTCAAATATACCACCATTTTAATAAAATGAAAAAATACAAAAATTTTTATAAAATATAGGTAATGATATTGCTTTTTTAACTTTTTTTAGTTTATTTTTTGTAATTTCTATATTTCTTTACTTATTTAAAAATATAAAAAATAATTATCTAATCTGAAATAAAAATGAACTAAAAACTTATTTATGTATTTTACACTTCTAGTGGCAATAATTTTTATTATTATTGCAAATATTACCATTCATATAAATAAAGAAAACTTTTATAACAATGTTGAAATTTTAAAAATGACAATAATTGCATATATTACTACAAATTGTCTTATCTTAACATTTTTCTTTATTATTATGTTATTTGCACCTATTCGTATTTTTTATATTACTAAACAAATTTATCAAGATAAATTGATATTATTTAATTATTTAAAAAGATTTTTAATATATGGATCACTTGCAATCTGTTCATGTTTAATAATTTATAGTTTTCAAAATATTGACGCAATTTTCTTTAATAGTGATTTTAATTTAGTTCCTTTAGATGTTAAAATTAACAAAGAATTACTTAAGATATATCTTGATATAAAAATGTTATTGAATAATTTATTAAAGCTTGAATGAACAGGTTGAGTTTATATTAGTTATTTCATAATTTGTTTTTTAATTTCATATTGTGTTTTATATTTTAAATTTAGTATATATATTTCAAGAGAATACAAAATATTTAAATGAGCAAATAATTTAACATATTTCACAATTCCCATAGGATTTTCAGCAATAGTTTCTACTTGCATTCTAAATTACCAATCATTTATATATAGAATATTAATTTTATTCTTAGTTTTATTTATTTTCTTTATATTAACTTTTGTAATTTATCATATTTTTAAAAATAAATATAGAAATAAATCTTATTCTATTTATTTTTTAAAAGGGGCAATTTATCCAATATTCTTTATTGCATATCTTTCAATAAGTACTCAAAAATTATTTCAAGTTGATTTGGGATGAAATATAAACTTTTGATTTTCTTTATATATTGGCTCAATAGTTAATGGATTAATGCATTTTGAAAAAAATCAAAATATTCCAATTAGTAAATACAATTTAAGTTTTTTAACTCCATATGTTTCAAGTGGAATTAATACATCACCTCTAATATACTTAAATTCTCTTTTTGATTTATATTTAAAATATCAAAATAAATATCTTATTTTTTAAATTTTATTTCCTCTTGCATTCTTAGATAATTCTTATATCTTGACATGCTTATCTTAGAAGCATTCACAAGTTCCTTTATTTTGCAATTTGGTTCATTAATGTGCAAACAATTTGAAAATTTACATAAAGGTGAATACTTATGAAAATCATGAAAGCTATTTGCAAGCTCCTGAGGTGTTAGAAATATATCAATACTACTAAAACCAGGAGTATCAATAAACATCCCATTTTCATAAATAATCATTTGGTTATTAGTTGTTGTATGCTTACCTCTATTTAATGCTAGTGATATTTTCTGTGTTTTCAATCCTAACTCAGGATTTATTTTATTTAATAGGGTAGATTTTCCAACTCCTGAATTCCCCGCTAAACACATTGTTTTATGTCCAAGATTATATTTTATTTTTTCAATATCTTCATTATTGTTAGAACAATAAATAGAATAACCATTTTCCTTGTACATTTTAATAATACTTTCTATCTCTTGTCTTTTATCATCAGATAATAAATCAAGTTTAGTAAAATAAATCGATACATTATTAACTCTTGACTCATAATGAGCTAGAAATTTATCTAATAAATATAAATTAATATCTGGTTGGATAATCGATTGAATAATTAATAATTCATCAATATTTGCAACATTTGGTCTAATTAAAAGGTTTTTTCTTTCTTTTATTTCAGAAATTAAATATGAACCAGAATTTTCCTCAACAACAACATTGTCACCTACTACTGGTTTTATTGATGAATTATCATATCTTAGAATTCCTTTTGGTTTTGCAGATATAATCTTATTTTTTTCTAATAATATTGTTGCAACTCCACCAATAAAACTAATTATTTTTCCATTATAAAACATTTTCTAATGATAACACTGTTAAAATTAATGATAATAAAATAAGGAAACCAAGTGTTGTTGATATTAAAATTAAATATTTTTTAGTAAATAATTTAGGTGTTTTTTCAATTTTTGGAGTTGATGATTTTCTTATATCAACTTCATAATTACGTTGTTCATCTGGACAAAGTAATGTAGTTTGAGAAATTACTTCTTCTTTAAAACAATTTTCTAAATCTGCTTCTAATTGATTGTCGTTTTTATAACGTAAATTAATATTATTTTCTAATGATGCTGTACATCTATAAATAATATTATCAATTGTCGGAGGAACATCGCTACGGTTATTTGATATTAATGGAATGTCGTATTTTTTTCAACAACTTATTTTTTGTGCATCATTCATAGAATTATTATAAAAACTTTGGAAGGGTAATTTTCCAGTCAACATTTGATATAAAATAACTCCAATAGAATGGATATCTAATTGAATTGAAACAATTTCTACAAATTTTCTAATTGCATTTTCATCTCCAGATTTAATACCTTTTCTAATTGTGCTATTTAATTTTAAAATATCTGGACATGAATATAGTGGGCTACAAAAAATATCACCCTCATCAGTTATAGGAATATCATTATCATACATTGTGGAAATTCCAAAATCTATTAATGTTAATTTTTGATTTTGATCAATAATAATATTTTGTGGCTTAATATCTCTATGAATCATAGGATGTTGACCATAAGAAGTATGCATAATTTTCAATGCTTTTACTAATTGACGAATCAAAAAAATAGCTTCATATGGTGAATATACTTTTCCAGATTTGAAAATTTCATCTAATGATTTACCATCAATTTTTTCAAGGATTAAATATAAAAAATTATCATCAATATAATAATCATATAAATTAACTAAATGACGATCAGAATAAACATTATTTTTAAATAATTTTAATTCATCATATGC
>JAHLFM010000031.1 GCA_018883815.1 Candidatus Ureaplasma intestinipullorum | reverse complement strand
TATTTGAAAAGATACAATAAATAGTTTTCAAATTAATGATAAATTTAATTCATATAATATTAAATCAAAAATTAGAAGTATGTTTTTGTTTTCACAAGCATTTGAAAAAGATGGACTTGTAATTTCTAATCTTAATTATGATGAATATTATCTCGGTTATTTTACTAAATTTGGAGACAGCAATGGAGATGTTTTTCCATTATTAAATTTAACTAAACAAGACATTATTGAAGTTGCAAAATATCTAGAATTACCAAATGAAATAATTAATAAATTACCAAGTGCAGATTTATATATTAATCAAAATGATGAAAATGAATTTGGTTTTAGTTATAAAGATCTTGATGAATATTTAAATTTTAAAAAAATAAACCCTAATATTGAAAATAAAATCATTAAAAGAGTTGAAAAAAATAAACATAAAAGAATCTTAGAGCATCTTATTAACAATGATTTTAGAAAGGAATAATAAAAATTAAGATGAAAAAGATAATCATAATTTTTTTAATATTACTATTTTCGCTTTTAATTTGTTTAGGAATGATAATTACTGGAAGTGTATTTTTAGGCATTAATCAACCTGACTTAAATTTGCAAGTTCATAACTCAGTATTTTATGGAGTTTTAATTGGTGCAATTTTAGTAGGTATAGGATTGTTAAATTTCTTTACTATATTAATAATTTCCTTCATTCTTATTTCTAATAATAAATACAAAATTAAAGAAATTATATTATCATACAAAAAATTAAAATAAAATTATAATTGGGTATTAATTATGTTAACAAATCAAGAACTTTTAGAAATATTACAAGATGAATTAGAAAATGCAAAAAATGAACAACAAGCATTTGAAATAAAAAACATTTTTATAAAACAATATGTTAATCCAATGATGAAGAGAATTTCTGAGGTTGAAGACAAGAAGGCCTATGGATTAATGATTAATGAATTTAAGAAGGAAATAGAAATTATTTTTGAAAATAAAATTAATTCATTTAATAAGGAAGAAACTACTGATAGTATAAATTCATATTTGTGTGACATTGAATTAACAAATAATACTTTAAAAGTTGGTAATTATCATTTATTAAATATTGTTTTAAATGATATTATTGATTTTTTTAGTAATTTTAATTTTACAATTGTTAGCGGAAATGAAGTTGTTGAAGATAAATTTAATTTTCAAAATTTAAACATTCCAGCTGACCATCCTGCTAGAAATAGTCATGATTCATTTTTCATAAATGAAAATTTATTATTAAGAACACATTGTACAACAACAACTGCAGAACAAATTTTTAACAACACTAATGATGATATTAGACTATTATCATACGGAAATGTTTATCGTAATGATGATGATGATGCAACACATAGTCATCAATTTACTCAAATTGATTTTGTTTGAATTAGAAAAGATTTATCATTATCAAATTTAAAATGAATTGTTGATTCATTTTTGAAGTACATTTTTGAATATGATGTAAAAACTAGATATCGTCTTTCTTTTTTTCCATTTACTGAACCAAGTTTTGAGGTAGATATTAGTTGTTTTAAATGTAATTCTCAAGGTTGTCATATTTGTAAAAAAACAGGTTGAATTGAAGTATTAGGTGCAGGAATGTTGAATCAAAATGTTTTAAAATCTGCAAATATTCATAATACAAAAGGGCTTGCTGGTGGAATTGGTGTTGAAAGAATAGCAATGCTTAAATATTCAATAAATGATATTCGTAATTTATATAACAATAATTTCTTCACTAACAAACAGTTTAAAAAATAAGGAGATAATATGTTTTTATCAAGATATTTATTAAATAAAATTAATGATAAATTTACTAATTTAACTAATGAAGAATTACAAATTGGTTTGAATGCAATTGGAATTGAAGTTGAACAAATTTTTGATAATTTAAAACTAAATAAAGGATTAGAGTTAGTTAAAATTTTAGATATTGAAAAACATCCTGACAGTGATCATTTGAATATTTGTACAATTCAAAGAGTTGACTCAATTGTAAAAATTGTTTGTGGTGCAAAAAATTTACAAAAAGATGTTTTCGCAATTTTAGCTCCTATTAATTATGAATTACCAAACGGAATTGTTATTAAAGAAAGAAAAATAAGAGGTGTTGTTTCTCAAGGAATGCTTTGTGGATATAATGAATTAAATCCATATGTTGAAGATTTCCTTTCTAAATATGACCAAGAGACCATTATTATGGCAGGTTTAGATGAAGAAGTTAACCAAGAAAATTTTTATGAATATTTTAATTTAAATGACGTTATTTTTGAACTCAGTATTCCAAGTAATAGAAATGAGTTAAATGGAATTTATTTTATTGCATTTGAATTAAATGCATATTTTAATTTCCAAACTCCACTTATTTCTATTGAAAATATAATTGTTTCTGATTCTAAGATAAAAATTATTTCTGAAGCAAAAGAACTTAAAGCATATGGTTTATTAGAGTTTTATTGTGAACCTCATAACTTTAAATTAGATTGATCATTTAAAAAATATTTAATAAATTCAGGAATTCATTCAACAAATAGTATTGTTGATATTGGAAATTTTATTACTTTATTATTTGCAACACCTACACATATGTTTGACGCTGATAAAGTTGATGACATTAGAATTAAAGAATTAAATGACGAAATTCAAATTCAAGCTTTGGACAACAAAGAATATAAATTAAATAAATCAACAATTATAGCTGAATCTGAAAATAAAATTGTTTCTGCAATTGGATTAATTGGAACTAAAGAATTTGCTGTTAGTGAAGACACTACTCATTTTTATATGGAATTTGCAAATATTAATAACTCTGCATTTATAAAATATGCAAAATCAAATTTAATAAGCTCAAATTCTAAAAGTTTATTTTTAAAATCTCTTTCTACTAATGTCAATTTAATTGCAATGTTAATTGCATTTAATAAAATATTGCCAAAATATTCTTATATCAAAAACATTAAATGTTTAAAAACAATTGATTTCATTCCTTCAAATTCTATTTCATTTGATTTTGATGAAATTAATAATATTTTAGGTGTCAATTTATCCAAAGATGAAATTGTTAATATTTTAGGATATACAGGAAATAAAATTGAGAATAATAAGTTATATTTTCCATATTATAG
>JAHLFM010000030.1 GCA_018883815.1 Candidatus Ureaplasma intestinipullorum | reverse complement strand
CTCAAGATTCTTCAATAGTATATTTTCTATTCATTTTCTTTAAAACTTCATTTGATCCAGATTGAAGACAAATGTGTCAATGCTGACAAAATCTGTTTGGATTCATACCAATTAAATTAACAATTTCATCTGAAATTTGAAATGGTTCAACTGAAGAAATCCTAACTCTAAAATTTCCAGGTAATTTTGAAATATTTAAAAGTAAATCATAAAAATTATGTTCACCATCTTGATATCCAGCAGTATTCACACCAGTTAAAACAATTTCTTTAAATCCGTTATTAACTAATTCATTTATTTCAGATATTAATAAATCAAAGTTTTTACTTCTCTGTCTTCCTCTTGTAAAAGGAATTATACAATAACTGCACATAAAATTGCAACCATCTTGAATTTTAACAAAGGCTCTTGTTTTGTCTTTATAAGTTTCAATTTTAGAATTTTCAAACTCTTTTTCTAGAATTAAATTATCAATCTTAATTATTTGTTGATTTTTAACAAGATATTCATTAATAATATCAACAATATTGTTTTTATATTTATTACCCAACAAAATATTAATTCCAAATTTGTCTTTCAACTCTTGTGAAGAAACTTGGCTATAACATCCACAAACTATAATTATTGCTTTGTCATTATTTTTTCTTGCTCTACTTATCATGTTCCGTGATTTTGAATCCGCAGTATTTGTAACACTACAAGTATTGATAATGTATATATCTGCCTTTGTTTCAAATGGGACTTCTAAATAACCATATGAATCTAAATCATTTTTAATGATGCTTGATTCATATGTGTTAACTTTGCATCCTAGTGTGCAAATTGCATATGTTTTATATTGTTCTTGTATCATCTTTTTCCTTTTTCATTGAATATAAAATACGATATTTTAGATATAAATTCAAAAATAAAGTTATTAATAAAAAAATAAATGTTATTGTTGATCCTAATATTGCATAAAGTGTAATTCTTAATTCCGAAACTACTTTGTTTACATCTTCGGCATGAATATTGATTGGTACCAATCAAATAATCATAAAAATAATAAAAGAAATTAAACATTGAAAAATTAGAACAAAAATATTAATAAAGAAATTTTTATACCAAATTTTTACTGGATAGAAATAATTAAAATTTTTATATTGAAAAAAAGAATAAATTAATGTTACAAAAACGGAAGTAATCATAATTACAATCGTTATAGAGAGGTTATTTTTAGGACTAAAAGCAATGTTAGAAACAGAATTGTAATCAGAAAAAATTGCTATTAACATTGGACCAAATAAAATAAATCCAGATAATAAACAAATAAAAGTATATATTAATCAAGAATTTTTTAAATAAAATCTAGATTGATTATTCATTTCTATTCCTTTTATAAATTAAATAACTAACTATATTTGATAATGTATAAAAAGTTGCTGTTTCGCTTCTTAAAATATTCCTTGTTAAACCTACAAAAAATAGATTATTAAAACAAGAAAGTTTTTCTAATTCATCATTTGTAAATCCGCCTTCAGGGCCTATAATGATTGCTATTGATTTTTTTAAATGAATCTTGTTGTCTAAAATTATTGAATATAAGTCATTTTCTTTAGATGAATCATGTTCATTAGGTACCAAAATAATCTCATAAGCACTTAAAATTTTTTCTAAACTAGAAAAACTAATTGTTTCTGAAATTGTTGGAATTAACGTTCTTCCGCTTTGTTTACATGCTGAAATAACAATATTATTATAACGATCAAGCTTTTCTCTATAATTTTCTTGAGAACGCTCAAAATTAACTGGATAAATATCTGTAACACCTAATTCAGTTGATTTTGTTAATACTAGTTCAAAATTCTTAGGTTTTATAATCGCTTGAAACAACCCTATTTTATATCCTAATAAATCTGAATTATTTGGAATTTCCTCAACAATTTTTGCTAATAAAGGATTATAAGAAGTTATTTTACAAATATATTTTTTTGAATCAAAAATGACAATTAATTCATAACCTATTTTTAATCTTAAAACATTGATAATGTGATTAACATCATTTTCATAAAAACTAAATGACGTATCTTTTAATTTTTTTGCAAAAAATTTATTCATAATTTTATATTATAAAATTTTGTCTAATATTGCATTAATATACTTGTAGTTGTCATAGTCAGAGTATTTTTTAATTGTTATTAATGCTTGATCTATTAATATATGTTTATTAGTATTTAAAACTTTTGATTCAGAATATGTTTCAAATAAAACCGCTTGATCTACCAAATTTAAACGACTACAATCTCAATTTTTATTTGTATTCTCATTAATTAAATCTATTATTTTAGATTTATTATTAAGAAAATATTCAAAAACTTTTAATTGTTCTGCATCTAGGTTAAAATCTTCGATCGCTTCTTTATTGATATCAATGCCTATATTAAATTTAATAAGATATGTATAAAAAAACTTTGTTAACTTAACTCTTTTTTCTCATTGTGTCAATATTTTTGAATCAGAATTGCTCATAATTTTGCCTATTATTTTGCTCTTCCTACATATTGACCATCAGAAGTTCTAATTAATACTACTTCTCCTGATTTAATAAACTGAGGTACAAGAATTTCTAACCCAGTCACTAATCATGCCTTTTTTGTAACATTTTGAACTGTATTTCCTTGAACAGCTTCTTCAGCTTCAGCAATTTGAATTGCAACTTGATCAGGTAAACTAGCACCTAATAATTCATTTTCATATCTCATAACTGTAACTTCAGTACCATCAGTTATAAAGTTCTTTTCTCATTCTAATTTTGATTTTGGTATTTCAATTTGTTCAAATGTTTCATTATTCATAAAAACAAAATTATTACCATCATCATAACTAAAAATCATTTTTGAAGTTTCAATTGGAGCTTGTTCTAATTTTTCACCAGTTAGAACTTCAGTTGTAATTGCTCCAGTTCTTAAATTTTTAACTTTACATTTTACAATTCCTTCTCTCATTGCAGTTTTATTAAAAGAATTTTCAATAACTTGATAAATATTACCTTTAAATAAAAATGTGTGTCCAGGACGTAATTCTTTTGCTTGGAAAATTGTTGCCATATTTTTCTCCCTAATTAATATTTTTGAATATAATATATATTATATTTTACAACATGAATATTAACAAAAACAAAGGAATGTATTTAGAAAGTATAATCAATAATTCAATTGAGCACTATGAAAAAAATAAAATTGCTTTGTTTAGAAAACTAAGCATTCCTGTAAAAATAATAGAAATAAATGATAATAATAAAATAATTGGCAAAATTTTTAAAAAATCAGATGTTGATTACTATGGAATTTATAAAGGAAAGTTTATAGCAATTGAGGCAAAACAAACAATTGAACCAATTTTCTATCTTCACAATATCCAAGAACATCAAATAAATTTTTTAAATGACATTAATGAAATATATTCAGGTTTTAGTATGCTTATTATCTATTTTAAAAACTATAATATTTTTTATTGCTTACCTTGAAATAATATTAAAAATTTAACAAAAATTGAAGTTAATAACAATGAATTTGAGAAATATAAATTAGATTTATTATTTCCTGGAAGACTAAATTTTGTGGAAAAGGTGTTAAAAAAATGCACATAAAGTGCATCTATTATATATTCTTATTATTTTTTAATTTTGTTTGCAACGTATTCTTTTACACCCTTACTAAATAAAAACTTAGGAACTAATTTAGCAGGAATAATTACTGATTCACCTGTAGATAAGTCTTTACCTGGACGTTCAGCACGTTCTTTAATTTTTATTTTACCAATGCATCCAATTTTTGCTTCATGTGCAACAGCTAAATCATATAAAATCATGTTTTCGTATTCAACAATAATTTCTTCAACTGATTTTTTAGAAACACCAGTAGAGAAAGAAATTTTATCTACTACTTGCTTACGAGTTAATGGTTTTTTAGATTCTAACATATTTATGTTTTCCTTCCGTAATTATTTTATATTTGTTATTATATCAATTTTATTGCGGCTTCTAGAGCTAATGTAATCATATTTTTAAAAGAAGTTTGACGTTCTTCAGGTGATAATCCTTCACCTGTTACTAATGAATCACTACATGTTAATAATGTAGCAGCTTTCTTGTTCAATTTAATAGCATTGGCAAACAAACCAAACGCTTCCATTTCAACACATTTAGATTGAGTTTTTTTAGCAAGTACTTCATAAGGTATGTCTGAATAAAATAAATCTGACGAATGACAACGACAAGTTTTTAAATTCAAATTAAGTTCTGAAGCAGTAGAAATTATTTTTTTATTAATATCCATACTTGGATATAAAACATTTTCTTTTGATACTCCTAAAAAATCAGCATATGTTGAATCACTATATGCAGAATCAACCAACACCAAATCATTAACATTTATTTCATTTGAATATGATCCAGTTGATCCAATCCGAATAATTGTTTCAACATCATAAAATTTATAAAGTTCATATGAATAAATAGCAATTGATGGAATTCCCATACCATGTGCCATTATTGATACTTTCACTCCTTTATAAGTTCCAGTATAGCAATATGCACATCTTACATTATTTACAAGTGTTACATTTTCTAAAAAATTTTCAGCGATTCATTTTACTCTTAATGGGTCTCCACCCATTAAAACTACTTTAGCAATTTCACCTTTTTTTGCTTTATTATGTGCGGTCATAATTCTAAATTATTTTCATCAATGGTATCATTTCTTTTCTTTAATTGAAGCAATACCTTCAAGTTCTTTACCTTCAATTAATGCAAGTGATGCGCCACCACCAGTTGAAATAAAACTAAATGAATCTTGTTTTCCTAATTTTTCAGCAGCAGCAGCCGAATCACCACCACCAATTACAGTGTAAGCGCCAGCATTTGTTCTTTGGGCAATTGCATTACAAACATCATTTGTTCCTTTTGCATATTCACTAAATTCAGTAACTCCCATAGGTCCATTTCATAAAATTGTATTAGCTTCATTTATTTCATTAACAAATTTGTCAATTGATTTTTTACCAATATCCAACCCCATTAGACCTTCTAATCCTTCTTCCTGAGTTCTATATTCTGGTTCAATATCTGCAAATTCAGGAGCACACATGAAATCACATGAAATTGATAGTTTTTCAGGATATTTTTCCATTAATTCTCTCGCAACTGGAATCATATCTTGTTCTACTAGCGATAAACCAACATCAAATCCCTGAGCAGCAACAAATGTATATGCCATACCTCCAGAAATAATAACTTTATCAGCCTTTTCAATTACATTTTCAACAGCTTTTAATTTATCACTAACTTTTGCACCACCAAAAATTACTAAGAATGGACTTGTTGGATTTTCTATAACATTTGATAATGTATCAATTTCATTTGTCATTAAAAAGCCGATACATGAAGTTTTAGCAAACTTTCCAATTCCATAAGTTGAAGCATGTTTTCTGTGAGCAGCACCAAATGCGTCATTACAAAATACATCACATAAACTTGCTCAATATTTTGATAATTCTTCATCACAACCTGATTCTAAATTTACTAAATTATCGTTTTCATCTACATCATTATAACGAGTATTTTCTAATACAATAACTTCACCAGAGCTCATATTGTTAATTTCACTCTCAACAACACTACCTTTGTTGTCACCAATGAAAGTTAACTTATTTGTTTTACCAACTAATTTATTTGCTAATTCTTTAGCAACTAAATATAAAGAATTTTTGCCAGATACTACATCTTCTAATGTTTTAATTCTTCTAAAATGAGAAAGAATAACAACTTTCGCACCATTATCTAATAAATAATTAATTGTAGGAAGCGCAGCATCAATTCTTTTTGTTGATGTAATCTCATCATTAATAACTGGAACATTCAAATCTAAACGTAAAAAAACAACTTTATTTTTAACGTTAGTTTTGTCTAATCTTTGTAGTTTTTTATAATTCATAATTAATCATGTTTTCCTTTAAAATATAATTATATTATCTATTGTATATTATTTCTTGTTTAAAAATTATAAAAAATATGCATATTTACACAATTTTACCATTATTAAAAGCGAAATCTCTTAAATCTTCATCGATAATTTTATTGTCCTCATTATCATAAAATCACAAATCAAATTGTTTTCCATTTAACAAGCTAATAAAAAAATTTTTATATGCTGCCTTTGTTTTAGGATTATCGTAAATTTTAGTTTTTAAAAATAATTTCATTGAATCTCTTTGTGTAAATCCTTCCATTGGACAGCCACATGGAACAACTGGAATGTTTAAATTTTTTGAAACTTTTTTAATATCATTTTCTCTTGCTAATATTAATGGTCTAATAAATGTCATTTGTGATCTATCTAAATACATTTTTGGTTTAAAAGTTGCAATTCTACCTTCATTTATCATATTCATAAATAATGTTTCTATTGCATCATCTGCATGATGACCCATTGCTACTTTATTGCAATTATATTTTTTAGCAGTCTCAATTAATATTGATTTTTTCATTTTTGAACACAAAGAACATTGAATTTTATTTTTTTTCATATGTTCTCTCAATATTTCACCCATTTGAGTTGGTTGAACAATAAATTTTATTCCTTTAGATTCTCAATATTTAATAATTGGATCATAATCAATTGCACAAAGATTCATTTTCAAATGAATTCCAATTATCTCAATGTTTCATCCATAATCTTCATATAAACGTTTTTTATAATACGAAAGCGCAAGCAATAATGACATAGAATCTTTTCCACCAGAAACTCCAACAGCAATTCTGTCATTATTTTCAATCATTTTAAACATCTTATTTGCTTGAATAATATTTCCTAAAAGTGTTCTCATAATTTTTATTTTATAAAAGAAAGGAATTTTGAATTAATAAGATGTTTCTTTTGGAAAAATAACATTGTTCCAAAAACAGGAATGATTGAAGAAAAAAATAATCCAATAGATGTTCCTAACAATGTTTTGTCGTTGGATAAAACAGTATATTGATAAGAATTAAATGATACAAAATATGCAATAATTGAAGATAATGAAATTCCTAAAATAATTGTATTAAAAATATTTAATTGGTTTTTTATAACATAGTTAACAGTAAATATAGAAGATACAAGACCACATAAAATTCCAATTAATGAAATTACAATTACAGGTCAAGCTCAATCATTTGAAATATTTTCTATTCCAGAATTATAATTACCAAATCCATATTGAACAGCAATGTTAATATCTGTATTAACACCCACAACATTTAACATAAATGATCCAGATAACCCTGGAATAAATGTTGCAAATCCACATAAAAAAGCACCAAATAAAATTTGTAAGATATATGAAGTTTCTAAATTAGAAGATGAATATATTGAACTCACATTATTTGATGAAATAACACCAATATAATCTTGATATTGATTTTGAGTTATCATACCAATAGGATATGAACCATTAGTTCAGCCATATCTTGCAGCAAAACCAATTCCAAAAATTACTAAAAAAGATATTGCAAAAATTACTCAATTAATTTTTGGTTTATCATAATTTGCGAATTGTTGTTTATTAATTGCAAGTTTTGCTTGTCTAGATTTAATAAGAAATAACATTGGTATTGAAAATGTATTTAATCCCATAAACAAAAAAGATGCTGCTATTGCAAAACCAGCTTTAGAAATTTCAGCATATATAACATATGAAATTATAAAAATTATCAATGCAGATAAAATAAATATTCCTAATGAAATTATATTTTTGAAATATTCTCTAAAACTATTTTTTTTAAATAAATTACTTAGTCTATATACTATATTTTCAAATGATTTATGATGTCAACTAGAAATTAATGAAGCCGAAGATGCATATACAACACCACTACACCCTAATACCAACCCATGAAAAAGGTCTGTTAACCATATATTTTTGTTTATATTATCTTCTTGTGTTTCATTTTTAGAAATTTCAGAAAGTTTTTCTACATCTTGATTATTAATACTAGTCAATTTATTTATTTTTGATTTTTTACTCATATTTTCTCCCAAAGTATATAACTATTAATATTATATAGATATAATAATTAATTATGAAAACTAAAATAAGATTAGATAAGTATTTAATAGATAACAATAATGTAGAAACAAGAAATAAAGCACAACAATTAATAAAAAATGGTCAAATAAATGTAAATAGAAAAATAATAGATAAGAGTAATTTTTTGGTTGATGAAAATGATGAAATAAAGATTATTGAACCATTAAAATTTGTGTCTCGTGGTGGCATTAAATTACAACATGCAATTAACCAATTTAATATTAATTTAAATGACAAAATTGTTTTAGATATTGGAGCATCAACAGGTGGTTTTACAGATTGTTGTTTAAAAAATGGTGCAAAATTAATATATTGCTTAGATATTGGAACTAATCAACTTCACCACTCTTTAATAAATAACCCATCGGTTAAAAATTTTCCTAATACTAATTTGAAACAAATTCCAAATTTATTTCAAAAAAACCAATTTGATGTTATTGTTGTAGATGTAAGTTTTATAAGTTTAAAACATGTTTTTGAAAGTATTAAAAATATTTGCTCAAAAAATACAACAATTGTTTGTTTAATCAAACCACAATTTGAATTAAATCCAATAATTCTATCAAAATTTAAAGGATCTATAAAATCAGAAAAATATCATAATGAAGCAATTCAAAATGTTTTATTAAGTGCAACTAACAATGGTTTTAAATTAATCAAAGTTATTGATTCCCCAATTTTAGGAAGCAAGGGAGAAAATAAAGAATTTTTAGGTATATTTTCTTTTATGGAAATTATTTAAATAATCTAATCCATCTTTTGATAATTGGCGACCAATTTTTGTTCTCACAATAAGATTCATTTTTAATAAATATGGTTCAATTTTATCTTCAATCATTTTTTTATCCACATATAAACATTGTGCTAAATGATTTACACCTACTGGTTGATTATATTTTTTCAATATTTCTAAATATTTAATATCAATTAATTCTAATCCTAGTGGAAATATGCTTATTTTTTCCAATGTATTTAAAATATTGAATTTATCTTTTTCATAGTTTTTAAAATCAATAATTCTCTTAAAAATATTAATCGCTATTCTTGGTGTACCTTTTGAACATTTAGAAATTATTTTTATTTCTTCATCATTTAAATTATTGCCAAATTTAGAGTTTATACTTGTTATTATTTGTTGAATTTCCTGTTCATCATAATTATCAATAAAAATTTTTATAGGAAATCTATCTATAAATGGTTGAGGTAAATTACTTAATTTTGTTGTTGAACAAATCATTGTAAACATAGGAACCTTAAAACGAGTAAATTGGGAATTTAATTCTTTACCTATTTTTATATCAATTACAAATTCCTCTAATAAACTATAAAATAATTCAAAACATTTATAGTCAACATTATGTATTTCATCAATAAAAATAATGTCATTTTCAGAAATCATAGAAAATATATCCAAAAAATCACTATACTG
>JAHLFM010000029.1 GCA_018883815.1 Candidatus Ureaplasma intestinipullorum | reverse complement strand
TTTGTTAGTGAAGAATTTTGAAAACATCATCATTCTACTTACTCAAAAGAAAATAATATCATAACCTGTTACTAAGACACTTGTTGGAAAATATTTATCAAGTAAATCATTTTTGAATGGTCAACCAAGCGTAATGAAAGGTCACAATCCTGATGAAAATCAAGTATCTAATACATCTGGATCTCTTGTTCAGTTTTCTTCATCTTTTGGAGGTTTAACATCACAATATATTTCATTTGTTCCTTTTTTATATCAAATAGGAATTTGATGACCTCAAATTAATTGTCTACTAATACATCAATCCTCAATATTATTAAGTCATTGAATAAGGGTATTGTTAAAATGTTCAGGAACAAATTGAACTTTTTCATTTTCATTTTTTTGCATTTCTAAAATTTTATTAGCTAATGGTTTAATATCAATAAATCATTGTCATGATAAAAATGGTTCAACAATGGCATTTGTTCTTTCAGAATATCCAATTTTATTTTCTATGTCTTCTATATGATCTAACATGCCAATGCTTTTAATATATTCAACTAATTTTTCACGACATTCAAAACGATCTAAATTTCCATATTTTTCAATTTCAGAAATTATTGTTCCATCAGGATTTAATATATTAATAACTTTAAGATTATGGCGCTTTGCCAATTCATTATCATTAAAGTCATGAGCGGGTGTACATTTCATAATACCCGTTCCAAATTCAATATCAATATAGTCATCAAAAATTAATGGCAACAATTCTCCGTTAGCTGGATTAATAAATTTTTTATCTGCATATTTTAAATATCTTTTATCTTTTGGATTGGCTACTAAACAAACATCTCCAAACATTGTTTCTGGACGCGTTGTTGCAACTACTACAAAGTCTTTTTTATCTTCAGTAAAATATTTAAAATAATACATTTTAGATTTTGTTTCTTTGTGAATTACTTCAATATTAGAAATTGCAGTTTGTAATATTGGGTCTCAATTGACAAGTTTTTTCTTACGATAAATTAAATTATTTTTATATAGTTCAACAAAAACATAATTTACAGCTTGATTCATATCTGTATCTAGTGTAAATTTTTCATAATCATATGATAATGCAATTCCCATTTTTTTTCATTGCTTATGAATAAAATCTGATTGACTTTTTGCTCATACTCAAATTTTTTCTAAGAATTTTTCTCTTCCCAAATCTTCCAAAGTTAAATTTTCTGTTTCTTTAAGAATTTTTTCAAATTTAGTTTGAGTAGCAATGCCGGCATGATCAGTTCCAGGCACTCATAATACATTTTTTCCAAGTAGAATATTGTATCTTACTAAAACATCTTGCAAACTCACATCTCATGCATGACCTAGATGTAGTTTGCCTGTAACATTAGGCGGAGGTAAAATCACACAAAAATTTTCTTTTACATCATTTTTTGGAGAAAATAACTTATTTTCTAATCAAAAATCATATTTATTTTTTTCAACATCTATGTGATTATATTTATTTGATAAATTTTTCATAATTACCTCTATTTATGTTTTTGGTTGATTGCTAATATTATTGATTTAAGTTTATTTATATTTAGTTTAGATTTTGCAGAAATAGGTATTAAGTTATCAATGTTTACATTTAAAAATTTACTTATTTTAATTTTATTATTATCAAAATGAGAATTATTAACTTTATCTGCTTTTGTTAATAATACAACATGATCAATTCCATACTTTTTACTCATTTGATTTAAATGTGTAGACATTTCAACATCATCTTGAGTAATTACATCAATGTTACACAATTGAAATACACAAACTAATTTTGTTGATCATGACAAATATTCATTTATAAGGTTTTTTATAACTATTGAGTCTTTTCCAGAAGTTTTTGAATAGCCATATCCTGGCAAATCAACAAGTACATATTGATCAAAATCAAAAAAATTAACCAATTTTGTATGCCCAGGTGTAGAAGAAGTTTTTGCTATCTTTTGATTTGCAAGTGCATTTATTAAACTTGATTTTCCAACATTTGATCTTCCAACAAAGCAAATTTGATTTCTTTTATCTACAAAATATTGCTCAACAAAATTTGCTGACTTTATAAACCTTATCATTATTTAACTTTTACAGCACGACGATAAATATCATTAATTTGTTTTTCAGTTGGTTTTCTACCAACTTGTGAATAAATCATACGAATTGTTTCTTTAGTAATTGGTGGATTTTTCTTTAATTGACGTTTAAAAACGTATTTAGCAATAAAAAAACCAACAATAACACCAATTATAATTCCAACAATAACCATTCCAACTGCTAAACCTGCAATATCACCACTGCTCATAAATTTTCTCCTCATAATAACTATAAATAATATACTATATTATATTATAAATCTTGAGTATTAGTTTCATATATATAAATTCTTTTTATATCTTTAACTTTTTTAGAATTAGTATCTAAATCTAAAATTACAGCACAAAATTGATAATTACCACCTTGATCAGTGATTGAATAATGATCAATTTGATTCATATATTTTTTTACAATTTCTTCACCATTTGCACCTATAATTCCATCTGTAGATCCAGTTGAACCGACATCTGTGATATATGCAGTATTCATTCTAATTCTTTCATCAGCAGTTTGAATATGCGAGTGAGTCCCGATAATTGCAGAAATTTTGCCTTTAAAAGCAAAAAAAAGTGCATTTTTTTCACTTGTAGTTTCTGCATGAAAATCAATAATATGGAAATCAGTTGTCTCTTCATAACTTATAAGGTTTTTAAGATATAAAAACGGATTTGTTTGAATATTATTAAAACGAACTGATAAGCCAAGTAAATTTGTAATTCTAATACTACATCCATTCAGATATATTATTCGACTACCATATCCATATCTATTATATTTATGATCTAATAAAATATTTGCTGGCCTTATAATATTTTTATTTTCTAATATTTTTTTGATGTCATTTTGTTTTCAAGTGTGATTTCCCATTGTGAAAAAATCAATGCCGTAACTTATTAATTCGTTGTAGTGTTCTAAAGATAAACCACTACAATTAGTAACATTTTCAGCATTTGCAATTACAAAATCAATATTATATTTTTTCTTAACTTTTGGCAATTCATTTTTTATTGCCCTAATTCCAGTTTGAGAAAAAATATCTCCTATAAACAAAATTTTCATATTTATCCTATACTAAAATTATTTTATCAAATTTGATAAAACTCTTTTTTACTGTTTCAATATTTTTATTTGTAATAGATTCTTTATATCCGATTGCAATTTTTACACCTTTAAAGTTTTTCAAAAAATTTAATTCATTTTCTGTGTATATATAACATAAATTATTTTTTACAATTTGAACAGGATATATTAT
>JAHLFM010000001.1 GCA_018883815.1 Candidatus Ureaplasma intestinipullorum | reverse complement strand
TGTTAATAAAGTCCTTTTATAAAGTTTTCTAAAACATATGCAATATTTACAACGTTTACATCATCATATTTCTTGCCCATTAAATTAATTCCAAATGGTAAATTATTTTTTACACTTAAAGGAATTGTAATTGATGGCATGCCACCAAAATTAGCTATTTCCAAAGGGTTTTCAGCATCAGTTGATCAACTCTTAAAATTTAAAACATCTTCAATTAATGGAGCGGTGTTAGATCCACCTGGCACTAAAATAACATCAAAGTTTTTTAATATTTCGTCTGCTCTATTTACAATAATGTTTCTAATTTTAACGGCTTTTAAATATACATTTTCAAAATTTTCTTCTGATGATAAATATGCGCCTATAATATGTCTTTTTATTAATTCTTTTCCAAAATATTTAGAACGAGATTTAATTGCTAAATCCTTATAATTTTTATAATCAATATTTTCATGATTACCAAAAGTAATTCCAGTCATGCTTGAAATGTTTGAAAGACCTTCAGTGGTTGCAATGGTTTTATAAACACTTGGAATTATTTTAATTAACTTCTCTCCAAATTTAATCCATTCTACATTAAATTTGCTTTCTAATTTTTTTAAAAATTCAAAATATTCATTTTTAATATTTTCATCCACATAATTAAAGGCATCTTCCAAAATTGCAATTTTCGGTTTCACATTTAAATTCAAAGATTCATAAAAATTAACTTTTTCCAATTGGATTGAAGTGTAGTCATTTTTATCAAATTTGGCAATTGAATCCATTACAATTGCGATGTCAGTAACATCATTTGCAATCACACCTAAATGATCAAGAGATGAAGCAAATGGAATTACCCCATAACGACTAATCACTCCATAACTTGGCTTAAATCCAGTAAGTCCTAAATAATGTGCAGGCATTCTAATAGAATCTCCAGTGTCAGTACCGATTGAATATGAGCAAGTTCCATTATAAACAGAGACTGCGGTACCAGAAGATGATCCTCCAGTTATTCTAGTTTCATCAATAGGGTTTTTAATAATTCCATACGCTGAATATAATCCGGTTCCACCAAAACCAAATTCATCTAATGCAACCTTTGATAAAATAATTGAATTTGCATCATTAATATCATTAACAATTGTTGCACTATATGGAGAAATATAATTTTTTAGAAATAAACTTCCACCAGTAGTGATTTGATTTGCAACAACAATATTATCTTTTAATGTGCAGCAAATACCATATAATAGATTATCTTTGTTTTGTTCCAAATGTTTATCTAATTCCTTAGACTTATTAATTGCATTTTCAAAATCTGTGTATAAAAATACATTATCTTTTTTTACATCTTTAAAATATTTAATTTTATTAATGTATTCATTTGTCATTTTTTCAATAGTGTATTTTTTGTTTATTAAATCTTGATGTATTTCTAAAATTGTTTTATTTTTCATTTTTGACCACCACATATCCATTTTCTATACCTATTGAATTATCAAGACAATTTTGACTTACATAATCTACTTCATCTTCTCTAAAATGACCATTAAATAGTACTGAAGGTTCAAAATTATATTTTGATCATTCTGAAAGATCAAATTCCGTAATTAAACGGTCAGTGTGTCCTAAATATGATGAAATGCTTTTTTCATAAAATTCTCTTTCAGATTCATTAATATCAAATAGCATTTCTTTTGTATATTTATTAAATATTTCAATAACTTTTTCTTTTGTCATATGTTTCCCTCACTAATCAACATAAACTGGAATATTTTTATCTTCAACTAAATCTTCATGATAATTGTAATTTATGAGTGGAGTTACAATTTTGAAAATTGGAAAAATAATTAGCATATTTAATACAACCTCAGGAATAAATAAAACTCCTCTAATTGCAATTCATTGCTCATATAATAAACTTGAAAGTTCTGCATCAAATTTAGGCATCATTAGTACATTTATCAATGCATCGGTTACTATTGAACATGTAAGAATCATTGAAAAATTTAAATATCATGTTTTTTTATTAATTATTTGTCTTTGAGTTAATAAAGTATTGTTGGTTTTTATTCTCTTGTTATAAAAATATAATCCAATTCAAATAACCAATACACCAAAAACAATAAATCCAGCAATTATTCCTATCAATAAATTTGGAGCAACATCAATATTAAGTCCTAAAAATTCTATATTAATATCATTTTTTCCTAAATCCAAAAATAAATATAAAATTACCAGTATGTCTGCAAAAACCAAAATAATAGTTGACCAAACTGCGGCTTGGATGTTTTTTCTTCTTGCATTCATATATATTTCGCTTATTAACCCACTTATTAAACCAAATGCCATTGATGCAACTAGATAACCATAATGAAAAACACCGGCTGTTAGTGATACAGATAATAAATCAGTTAATGCACCAATAAACATACCCAAGAATGGTCCAAATAATAAACCACCGATTTTAATTAAAATACCCTCAATAGTTATTCTAGTTCCAGGCCACGCTCTAAATACAACCCCCATTATATCTGCAGTTATAACAGTTAAAAAAATTATAATTGATATAGATATTGCTATAACCATTGCAACACTTGCAATTCCTTTTATTCCTACTTTTGGTAATATATAAAATCTTTTTTTATACCGTAATCTATAATATATTTTTTTAATTATAGAGGCAACTAATAATGCAATTAAAAATGCAATAAATATAAAAAGAGGGTTTTTAATAAATGCCATATTAACACCAATCAATTGTTTTAAGATTTAAATTATTAAGAATTTCGTTTGTTTTTTTAAATATGTTTGAGCCTAAAAAGCCTTTGTTAGCACTAAATGGAGAAGGGTGAGAAGTTTTTAACATTATTATTTCAGATAATTGCAAATCATCAATAAATTTTGAAGCTCAATTACCAAAACATAAATATATTACTTTTTTATTTTTCTCATAAATATATCTAATTAAATTTTTTGTAAACTCCTCTCAACCTCAATCCTTGCATGATAATGGTTGATTAGGAAAAACAGTTCAAATTGAATTTATAAGAAACACACCTTGTTTTACTCAGTTTATTAAAGAATAATCTTTTAAATGTTTATTATATTCACGATATATTTCTTTATCTATATTTTTTAAACTTGGTGGAATTTTAACATTTTTATTTACACCAAATGCAATCCCGTTTGCTTCACCTAAATTATGATATGGGTCTTGACCAATTATTATAACTTTTATATTAGACAAATCTAATAATTCAAATATTCTAAATATATCGTTATTTTTTGGACACAATGTGTCTTTATGTCGTTCTAACATATTTTCTATATATTGAAAATATTTCTTTCCAAATTCAATTGAAAAGAAATCTGTTCAACTATTGTCTAACAACTTGATTATCATTATTATAAGATATAGCTTCACCTTTTGAAATTGTGCCAAATTTAATTAATGAATAATAGGTTGATAGACCTGCATTAAAAGTAACATCATATTTACTTAAAATTGAATTTTTTGTATTACTAAATTCATTTGAATTTATTGATTTTAATTCATTATAACTATTAGAAATAGAAGTCGAATCCATATCTTGTGACAATGCACCTAAAACTCATAAACTTAAATAGTTTGCTTTTGGTAATTCATTTTTGTTATTTGCAACATATCTGTCGCCATCTTCATTATAGTATGGGTTTACAAATAACTTTGAAACATATTTCATATCTTTTGAATCTAAATTATTGCTTGCAATTGAATATGAAACATAATCATTTTCATTTGATGATCATTGGTTGTTTCCAGAATAATATGGTAATTTTACAACATCATTATTATTAAATCTTGTATCTAATGTTTTTAATGAAGTTTGAATATCACTATATAATTTTTTTCCTAATGATTTTTCACTATATAAATTATTCTTAGTTTCAGGCGGTATAACTCTTCATTTTGTAGATGCAGCTTCTAAATATGTAGGATAAGTTATACTTTCATCAATCTTGTCACTCACATTTATTTTTTCAACATTTGGAATAACATTGTATAAACCAGTATAAACATAATCAATGATTCCAGAATATATTGGGTCAGTATACATATATGATTCAGGTAAAAGATTAAATGCTAGATCAGATATTTGAACTTTAAACCCATTATTTGTAATTTCAGTAATTCCACATTTTTCTAACATTTGTTTTTGTTCTTTTGTTAATTTAGAATTAACATCTGAAGCCAATACATAGCTTCCACCATTTTTAGATGTTTTATATCATTGATAATTCAATGTAATGTTTGTAGCATTAAGTTGAACTTGGCCATCAAAAATAGTTCCATCCTTGCCAGCTTTAAAATATGGGTATGGTTGATTAATTTTTGAATTTTGTGTATATGAAATATTTAAATCAAACCCTGATGGTCATAATTGATATGTAGAATCTCCAGAACCCAATGAACTTGATTTTCCTATTACAAACTCTTTTGCAACTGGATTAGTTTCAATTTTTTCTGCCAATCCAAAAATAGAAGACGTTTTTTCGGTACTTGACATATTTGTATAAATTTGTGGAAATTCAGAGTTTAATACATAATTGATCATATTTGTTGCAAATGAATTAACAGCGTTAAAAATTCCGCTTAATATTGACAAATAATTATAAATATTTGAAATTTTTATTTGATCTGGTGTTGTATATACACCATACATAAATGATGCGTTATTGTAATTTTTCTTTATTTCCTCTAAATTTATAGGTGTTATATCTGCTGATCAATCAGATTGCTTATATTTTTCTAATAAGGTGTTTAATTGTGTATCATCAGCAGCTAAAACTTTTTTTACATTTTCATTCGATAATTTTAAATACAATGATTTTATTTCATATAAATCAACTCATTGATTTTCATATTCACCATTAAGACCATTATTTTTATTATAAAATTCAACATTTCCAGTCTTAGTATTATATCTAATATTTCCATTACTATTATTAGTTATAACTGTGTAAGGTCCATACGGATTTGAAGAAGAACTACATGATGTTAATAATGTAATAGGTAAAATAGCAGATATTGAAATTATTCCACCTGCTAATAACATATATTTAATCTTATTTTTTCTAAACTTCATAAATATTATCCTTTATTTGTGTTTATTGAATTATATTTTCCAGTACTCTTATCAAAACCTAAAGTTACCATGCCAGTTCTTCCATTTCTATTTTTTTCAATATAGAAATTCACTTTTACAAATTCTTTATATAATACTTTTCCATTTGATGATTTACCTTTTGAGTTTTCATCTATTTGGTCTCTTTGATAATCTAGGAATGAAACAATATCAGCATCTTGTTCTATAGAACCAGATTCACGCAAATCTGACAACATTGGTTTTCTATCAACCTCTTTACGATCCTCTATTTTTCTAGATAATTGGGCAATTGCAATAATTGGAATATTCAATTCTCTTGCCATAATTTTAAGCTTTCTAGAAATTAAACCGACTTCAACAGAACGATTATAACCTTTTGTATTTGATTCGATTAATTGAAGATAATCAACTACAACAAGTTTAATATTATTTTTCTTTGAAATTTGTTGCAATTTGGCTTGAATATCTAATATTTTAATTGATGGAGTATCATCAATAAAAAAATTCATTTTATTAAATTCTTCAATCTTGCTATAAATAATTATTTCCTTATCACTATCTCATTTTCCACTTCTAAAAAGTGAATTGCTAATTCTACAATCACTACAAATCATTCTTTCCATAATTTGTTCTCGTCCCATTTCTAATGAAAACATTACAACACAATCATTAGATTCTTTATCAATCTTTTTTAGTGCATTAGAAATAAAATTAATTGCAAGTGCTGTTTTTCCTAAACTTGGACGTGCTGCTAAAATAATTAAGTCTCCTGGTTGAAAACCATTAGTAATATCATCAATTTCTGTGAATCCAGAAGTTGTTCCAGTTATTTTTCCAGAATTATGTTTTATAGTTTCTAGACGATTCTTAAATTCATCAACATAAGCTGATATCAACGAAATATTATCTAAATTTCTTGAATTTATAATAGAATCAGTTGTAACTTGTAATTTTTCAAAACTTGAGTTTGGATCAAAAATATCAAAATCAGTATCATCTACTCAATCCTTTAAAAATTTATCAAGCCTACGTTTCGTTGCGTTATTAATTACTCATGTAACATAAGTTGAAATATTGTCAACAATTGATATTTGACATGTAATTTGAAGTAGAAAATTAATCAAATCACCAACATCAGGATATTCATTTTTATTTTTAATTTTTTCTTGCAATGTATAAACATCAATTAAAATGTTTTCATCATTCATTTCAGAAATCAAATGATATAAATAACGACATTTCTCGTTTTCAAAATAATCAGCTTGAAGTCTTGATAACAATTCAGCACGATTATATTCATCATTAATTAAATTAGCAATTAAAATTGTTTCAGCATTACTAATGTCGAAAATGTTATTTGACATTATAAAATTTCCTTTACATGAACATTAACAATTGCATATACTTCTTTTTTGTATAAATTAATTCTTATTTGAGAATTACCAATTGTTAATTTATAAGATTGATCAAACATATGTTTATCAATTAATTTTTCATGTTTATTAATTGCTTCTAAAATTGCTTTATTGCTAATATGTCCAAAAACATTACCATGATTTGATTTTAGTTCAAAATTTAAATTTAATTTTTCTAATTTTTCTTTAAGTGACTTTGCATTTGCAATTTCTAATTCATTATTATATTTAATTAAATCTAAATTTTGTTGACGCTTAGAAAGAGATGAATTATCAATTCCAACAGCTAATTTAGATTTAATCAAAAAATTCTTAGCATAACCATCAGATACTTCAACAATATCATTTTTTTTGCCCAAGTTTTTTACATCTTCCAATAAAATAATTTTCATTGATAACCTCCGATAGTTTAATAATCAAGACTAAATTAGTCTTTTACGAAAGGTAATAATGCTACAATTCTTGCTCTCTTAATAGCATTAGCAACTCTTCTTTGGTGTTTAGTACAACATCCAGAAATTCTACGTGGAATAATCTTTCAATTGCTATTAACATATCTTGTTAATGTTTCTGTATCTTTATAATCTACTTGTTCAATACCTTTTATACAAAATTGACAAACTTTTTTACGTGGTTTACGTTTATTAAAATTATTCATAATATTTACCTTCTTTTTAATTAAATTCTTTTTCTCAATCTAACTCATTAAATTCATCAAAATCTGATGTATCGTCATCATTTTGTTCACTAATATTAGAAGCGTTATGTGAATTAATAATGCTATCTATTTCAACAACTACATCTGAATAATCAGATTTAGTTAAATTATTTGCTGTTTCTGTTGCATTTTGTGATGATTGTTGAACATTATTAATTGAATTTTCACTATTATTTTTCTTAAAACTAAAAGCTCTTATATTGTCTACTAAAACTTCAGTTACATATGAAGTTTGCCCGTTTTGCATTACATATTTACGCTTTGATAATCTACCATCAATTGCTACAAATGAACCTTTAGTTAAATTTGCATTTACATATTTTGCACTATTTCCTCAAATAACACATGGAATAAAATATGTTTCATTTGAGTTCTTAGAATCATCAACAGCAACTGTAATATTAGATTGATCTAGTCCTTTTGGTGTAACTCTACTTTTTGGGTCTTGAGCTAAATAACCATTTAAAAATACTTTGTTCATAAATTATTTTTGTGAATTAATACGTTCTTCGTTACGTCTTTTAATTTCTTCTTGAACTTTTGCGTAAATTTCAGCACGTTTTTGATTACTCTTAATTTTCTTTTCATTAATTGTAGCTTTGTAACCGTAATCTTTTTCTAAATTAATTATTAAATGACGTAAAACATTTTTATTAATTCTAGCTAATCTACGGAATTCATTAATTCCATTAGTATTAGTAGATTCAAAATTTAATTGAAAATAATATCCACGGTTATTTTTTTGAATTGGATAAGCCAATTCTTTTAATCCATGTTTTGTTAATTGAATATTATCAACACCTAATTCTTTTGATAACTCAATGTATACTTTGTTAGCTTGTTCTTCATCAATATCTTCACGAACTACTAACATGATTTCATATTTTGCCATAATTTTCCTTTCTCTTATGGATTTCTAATTTTAAAAAACTCATTAATATGAGTAAGAGTGTTTTAGGATATATAACAAAATATCTTAAAACTTTATTATTATAAACTAAAAAATTAATATTTATATTAAATATGCTAATTACAAATAAAAAAAAGGTAAAATTACCTTTTTGCTTTATCGAATGGAATACCAATGTTCTTTGGAGCAACATTTCATCTACTAAATGCAATCATTCCAACAAGTGTAATTGCATATGGAATAATGTATGAAACATCTTTAGGAATATTTTTTGAAATTGTTAATTCTTCAAATAATTTTGTTAAGAATGCAAAACCAATTGAAATCACTAATAATAAAGGAATTCTTCATGATCCAGCAATAAGTATTGCTAATGCTAAGAAACCATATCCAGAAACATTTCCTAAGAATTGTCCTCCAATATTATACATATACAATGAGCCAGCTAATCCTGCAAGTAATCCTGATAGTGTTACTGCAATTCATTGATATTTAATAACATTAATACCTTGTGCATCAACTGCATTTGGATTACTTCCAATTGCTCTTAAACGCAAACCAAATGGAGTGTATCTCATCATTATTAATAATCCGATCAAGATAATTACAACAGCAATAAAAATTAATAATGTTGTTAAATAAAATGATGATCCATTTAAACCTTGAATACCAAGATATTCTGATTGTAATTTTGTATGTACACCATTTGAAATTAATTGTCCTAATGGTTCAGTTAAGAAGGTACCAAGACCAGCACCTAATAAATTAATTGCAGTCCCAGCAACAATTTGATTAGCCTTCAAAGTAATTGTTAAGAAACCGAACAACGAAGACATTAACAGAGTTAATATTGTTGAAAATATAATTGGAAGTACAAAACTCTCATTTCCAAGTCTTGAATAAAATATTTCAGAAAAAATACAAAACATTAAGGCGCCAAATATCATTTGACCGTTAATTCCGATGTTTGCAATCCCAACTCTTTCAGAAAAATACCCACTTAATGATGCAAGTATTAATACAGATGCAAATAAAAAGGTAAGGTTTAATATATTAGGAAAGTCCATACTTATTTTCCTCCTTCTTTTTGCATTGATTCATTATATGAATCATTAATTCAATTAATTAATAATGTTTGTTGTTCTTCACCTATATTTAATTTTTTTGCTTTATTTATGTATTTATCTCTAATTTTTTCCTTATTAGAATACATTTTAGATTTTAAAATATAGTATTTTGTAATTCTAGAGGAATTTTTATTTTTTCACTCTTCATTTTGTTTTGTGTCTTTTTCAATTGATTTTAACAATTCTTTAATCTTAGAATTATATTTTTGAGCATTATTGCTATTTTCAGATATTTTTTCTTCAAGATGAGCAATTTTTTCTTGTTTTTTAGATTTTACTTTTATATATTTAATGTCACAAATGTAATTTTTTATATTGATAACATTTTTAGCTTCAACTTCTGGAAAGAAAATTTGAGTTGCTTTTAAAATTAAAATATGTTTCTTATATTGACCTATATAATTTTGTCTTTCTTCTAAATAGGCATCATATATTGATTTGTTCTTGAATTGAGTTTTTTCACAATCTTTTTCAATGCTACTTAATAAATAATTTAACATTTTATTTGCATGCTTTTTTTGTTCAATACTTAAATTTTTGTCATTTATTATTGAAGTGTATTTTTTAAATAGCTCATTTTCAGCGCTTGTAAATTGTCTTAAAATTAGATAATTTCCAATTTTTTTATTTACTAAAAAGTAATATTTTGATATTAATGCTTCTAACTCATTTTCATACGAGTTATAATAATTTTCAGCATATAAACCATACATTTTTTTCTTAATATAAATTCATGGTTTGTAATTTAATAGAATTACAAACATTGCAGATGCCAATATTACTAGACCAATAATTAAATTATTAAATGCAACTGGAGTTTCTAAATATGGAGCTGAAGAACTAAATAATCCTAATAGAAATGCAACAGGGGCAATAGCAATTGGATTATTCATCGCAATTAAACCAATTGCGATACCATTCATTCCTTGTTCTGGTAATGCATTAACTGATTGAGATATTGGAATACTTGGTGTATTTCCAGATGTGTAAAGTATATAACCCATAATTCCGGCAATTGCACCAGAAATTGTAATTGTCATGATGTGAATTAAATTTACATTATAACCAACATATTTAGATGCTGTTTTTGAGAAACCAACAGATTGAACTTTATGACCAAAAACTGTGAATTTTGTAATAAATAATATAACTGCAGTTAATATTACAAATATAATTAATGCTGGTAATCAACCTCCAATTCCAGGGGCAATAAATCTAAATTGTTCTGGAATTTCAAATGATTGAGTTAACAATACACCTTCAGCTGAATAATAATTATCAATAATTAATCTTGTAGAAAAGAAAATAATTCAGTTTAATAAAATTGCACTAATAACTTCATTAACATTTAAGTATATTTTTAATAATCCAATTAAACAGGCGACAAATCCACCAGCAATAATTGAAATAAATAACATAAATATTTGTCCACTGCCATTAGGAAAATTAACATCTTGTAATGCAGTTGATATTGCTAATATAGTCAACCCAGCTCCTAACATTTGGCCACTCATACCTAAATTAAATATTCCAGCTTTGAATGCAAATGAAAAAGCAAGTGCACCTACACCTAATACAACAATGTTAATAATCAAAGATTGATAATCAATAAAACCATTTTGAAATAATTGTTGAATTAATACAAATGGATTATATCCTATTATTGATGCAACAATTAATGAAAGAATAACGGCTAATGTAATAGAAATAACAACACAAAAAATATTTTTACTTGCAGATTTTCTTTGCTTAGAATACAAAAAAGAATCTAACATTAAACGTGACTTTAATTTAAAATGATTCATTCTATTCCTTTCCAGCCATTAATTGACCAATTCTTTGTTTTGTCATATTTGGTGCAATATCAACATCTAAAATTTTTCCATTTTGCATAACTGCAATTCTGTCGGCTAATGATAATATTTCATCAAGCTCATATGATATTAATAAAATTGATTTGCCAGCCTTCTTTTCATTCAATATTTGTTCATGAATAAAATTAATTGCTCCTAAGTCCATACCACGAGTTGGTTGAACTAAAATTAATAAATTATGATCTTTTTCTATTTCTCTACCAATTATTAATTTTTGTTGATTTCCACCAGATAATAATCTAGAAGCAGTAGTCCCTCTCGTTGTCCCTCTAACATCATATTTTTGAATTATATCTGTTGCATGTTTATTTATAGAATATGAATTTAGAATACCGAATTTACTAAATGGTTTGTTTTCAATTTGATCTAACACAGTGTTTTTTGCAACAGACATATCTAAAACTAAACCATGTTTATGTCTATCTTCAGGAACACTAGAAATTCCTAATTTGATTCTTTTGTTAATTGATTTTTTATTTAATTCTATGCCATTTAATTTTATTGAAGCATTGCCGTTTGGTAACATTCCTACCAACGCTAATGCTAGTTCGCTTTGACCATTACCTTCAACACCAGCAATTGCAAATATTTCACCTTTACGAATATTAAAATTGATTTTATCATTTGTAGTTTCATCAAAACTATCATTATTTTTATCAAATTTATTTTTAATTTTTTCTATTATGCTAGTTGATGTATTTGTTTTTTTTCATAATTTGTATATATCTAAATTAACAACTTCAAGAGATACTGGGTTATTTGACAAATCCTCATATTTATTCATAACTGGAACAATTTTCTTCCCCACCATCATTTCAGCAATTTCTTCAATAGATTTATCAGCTACATTAAATTCACCAATGTATTTACCTCTTCTAATTACAGTTGCACGATTTGCCACTTCTCTAATTTCACTTAATTTATGACTAATTATTATTACAGTTTTTCCTTCTTCTTGAAATTTCTTAATCATTTTTAAAAATGATTTAATTTCATCTTGAGAAAGAACTGCAGTTGGTTCGTCAAAAATTAAAATATTAGAATCACGATATAAAAGTTTTAATATTTCAGTTTTTTGTTGTTGACCAACAGTCAACTCCTTAACTTTCTTGTTTAAATTTAATTTAAAATCATAAAGCTTAATTAATGCATTTAATTTTTTCTTAATTTTATTAATTGGAATTATTCCTAAAATTTTAGAATCTTCAGAACCAAGAATAATGTTTTCTAAAACTGTAAATTCATCTACTAACTTAAAATGTTGATGAACCATACCTAATTTATATCTATCAGCATCTTTAGCAGATGTAAAATTTACTTGTTCACCATTAATTTTTATAACCCCTGAATCTGGTGCATAAATTCCAAATAACATTGACATTAATGTAGATTTACCAGCACCATTTTCACCAATAATTGCATGAACTTCATTATGTTTTACTCTTAAACACACTTTGTCATTGGCTATAACCTTTTTATTTAAAAATGTTTTTGTAACATCAATCACTTCTATGGCATATTGATTATCAGTAATTTTATCCATAAATTTCTCCTTTGCAGAGGTGATAGAAATTGTTTTAAAAAAATTAATCTAGTTTTTAACATTCTACTTCTCTATATTTTGACTTGTCTATACAACTAAATAATATAATAAAATTTTATTTTTTAAACTTTTTTAATATATAAATAAAAATCTACAAAGTAGATTTTATGGTTTCTTAATGATCACACCTTTGCTCTTTCAATATAATATTAATCCATCAAATGCAGATTCATTGAAAGATTTATCTAATAATGAAATTGTTGGAGCATTTAAAGCGACCTTAATTATTGAATTATTTTCTTCTCATTTAATTTTTTCCAATTGATTTTCTAAATTAAATTTTTTTCTAATGTTTATAGTTTGTTCATTTTCTTTAAATCATTCTTTAATAGATGCTAATCTTTGTGCATCATCAGTTGGATTTCCAGTTGTTAGATTTGCATTGTATCATTGATCAATTTTATTCATATCAAGTGGCATCATTTCACTTCCACTATTTGGAATATCAGCATATGAACAAACAAGATTAGAATTAGGAATATTATAGTTTTTATTTTCGGATAAATCTAAAGATTTATATACATTAGTTTGCATCAAGACTTGTACATATTTGTTGTAGTAATCATTTGAATAATATTTATTGTATTCCTCAGTGTTTGGAATATTAGTTTGATTATTACTATTTGGTATTGCAAAAATTTTTGTTAATTCTGAATCAGTAATATTAGATTGAGAACTAAAAGTTAAATTAGCTTGTGGATTATCATAATCCAAATTATATGATGCCATGAATAACTTCATAGCTCTTGTGAAATATTGATATCCTGGATTTGATGGGCCTACACAATTATTTTCTAAATTTCCTAATGAATGATATCCAAATCCACCAATTGTTCCACCATTTTGAGGTTTAACAATATTTTGATTAATATTGTTTGCAATTTCATATGTCATTTGATCTAGCTTTTTTAATGAACTAAATTGAATAATATTGTTTGTTCCACCAATTGCAGTTGTTCCATTAATTTCTTTATATCCAGAAACTGGAAGTGATTGATTTGAATTTGTATTTAATTCACTTGCAGAGTCAACACCAATAACAATTGTTCTTAAATTTAATTGTTTTATCATTCTAACAGCTTGCGTTGTTTGGTCACCAGCAACTGGCATTAATGCATCAACTTTTTTATTTAGGAATGCATTAATTAATGTATTTCCATCAGTTGTTCCAAACCCACCTGCAAAATTTTGTAACTCACCTTCACCTAAAAAGATTTGTTCTATCTTCATATAAGGTCTTCCATCTACTGTTTTTGCATATGGAACAATATATTCATTAAAAAAATTAACTCCTCTTTGTAGTCCACCCATAAATCCGGTTACAGAGCTAAAGTTAGAACCACCATATGTTGCATATGTTAATTTATGATCTTCATCATCAGAAAAATAATATTGGTATTCATTTAAAAACTCACCTAATGCAATTCCAACTAAAAATGTTCCTAAATCTGTTCTAAATTGTGCAGATGCAACATTTGTAGTTCATAAAGGTTGCGAAACTGTATTATCTATTTGATTACCTTTAAAAATTGGCTTTCCATAAATATCATCTAGCAATAAAAACCCAAGATTATTCATGTATTTGTATATTGCTGAATTTTCTTGCTTAGTTATTGACAATGCTTGTGTAATTGGTGAAGTATGAGTATATCCAGGTGCGGAAATTAATTTTGTTCCATTAACCGCAGCCGCTAAATACGACTGAATTAGTCCGTCATTTGATGCACTAGTTGGAGTTGCAGTATATGTACGTAATTCATTGAATACTGATTTTGAATTAACAATATAACCAGCAGTAATTCCGCCGGCAATTGCACCTGTACCAATTAAGATAGATGGCACTAATCAAAAAGCTTTTTTAATCATAATAATCTCACTTGTATAGACAACTTAACTTTATTATACATAAAAATTAAACTTTGAAAAATAAAACAAAAATTAAAATGTTAAAATTTTCTCTATATGAATACTATTGGAATGATATTTTTGCTGCCATTTATTTTTTTAATAAATAGTTATTTTTGTGGAAAAATAATTAAACGTTTCTCTCGGGAAATAAATGACTTTTTATCAATAACATTTGGTTTTTTTATATATATAAGCGGGTTTCAATTGTTATTATTACCAATAATGATTATTCATGTTAATACATACATTTATTTGTACACATTTATTATTTATCAATCTATTCTTCTTATTCTCTATATATTAAATTGAAAATATAGTTTAAGTCCATTATTTATATCTTGAAAACAATTATTATTCACAATGATTGGAATTTTAATAATTATGGGTATAATTTATGGATTTATGGATTATAAAAATAATGATGATGTAAATGTTCACGATATTTTAAATTTTAATAATGAAAATTATATTATTAATGGACTAGTATCTTCGCTTTCAAATTTCTTTAAAGTTGATAATATTCAAATAATTTTTGACCATTGATTTAATATCGTTTTTGCTGCAATAATTGCATTTGGGATTTTTGGAATGTATTTCTATGACAATGAACTTCCATGATATAGAATCATTTCATATTATGTAATATTAATAATTATAAGTGTATGTAGTTTAGTAATATATACCTCTCCATCAAATGGTAATTCTTGAATTCTATTTTCAGTGATTCTATTGATTTATAATCATATTATTAACATTAATAATAAAAATTATAAATTAGGAATTACAAATATTAATTTTATAACACTAGGATTGTTTGTTATTTGCCCTAATAGTTTATACGTAATTATTATGACTAATATTTACTTATTATTTATGGCTTTTCATTATAAATTTAAAAATGTTTTTGATTATAATATTAGAGGTTTTTTTGGGTGTTTATTATCAATTTGTATTTTCTTAAAATTAAACACAGATACTTTTGTAATATGAATAATTATTTATAGTTTAATATTTTTATATATTCTATATTATTTAATTAGAAACACAAAGGTAATTAATCCTATTAATAATTTTTTTAATAATATTTCAATGAATGCAATTAAATTTATAACTATTGTATTTGCCATAATTGCATTTTTGGTTGGAATGCTGATTATAACAATTCCTGGAGATTTTAAATTTTATGCCGAACCTTGAATTATTAAAACATTTATGAATAGACAATTAATTGAAGGAACTGCACTTTTTTGAATTGTAAATATATGTTATTATCTTATTAACGTTCTGCTATTAATATATGCAGTATTAACTTATAAAAATAAAAAGTTCCAAATGTATATTGAAAATATTAGATTATCACCAATGATTGCAATTAATACAATGACATTTTGAAATCCAATTTCTACAAACTTTTGATATTCAATTTCTTTCAGTAATGTTCAAGCAATATCAAATGGTTTTTTAAACTCATTTTCAACTGCAACGATTAACTTCATATATTATTTAGTGAATAAGAATAAATGATCAAAATCATTGACCATATTTACTATTGGAAGCGTTTTAATAACAACAAGTTTGATTTTAATCAATGTATTATATTAAACTTTTATAAAATTAATACTAATGATAAAGCAAGGTGTGTTTATGGAATTAGAAAAAATTAAAAAAGAAATTGAAGAACTAAGAGAAAAAATTGAGTTATGAAATTATCAATATTATATTTTAGATGAACCATCAGTGTCTGATAGCGTTTATGATCGTGAGCTACAAAGATTAATTAATCTGGAAACACAATATCCAGAATTTAAGTCTCCGAATTCACCTACAAATAAAGTATCTGGTTTTGTAAGTAATAAATTCAATAAAATCAAGCATATTACACCAATGTTGTCTCTTTCTAATGCATATAACAATGATGATCTATTAAAGTTTAATTTAGATATATGCAAAGAAGTTCATTCTAAAGAAATTTCATATGTTGTAGAGCCAAAAATTGATGGTCTAAGTATTTCATTGGTTTATGAAAACTCTAAACTTGTAAAAGCAGTAACAAGAGGAGATGGAAAAATTGGTGAGGATGTAACTCAAAATATATGAAATATAAATAGTGTCCCACATTTTATAGATCAAAAATATAGTAATTTAACAATTGAAATTCGTGGTGAAGTATATATGGAAAAAGATGATTTTATTGAACTAAACAAAAAAAATCATCAACAAGGTTTAAAATTATTTGCCAACCCAAGAAATGCCGCAGCGGGAAGTTTAAGAAATTTGGATGCAAATATAAGTAAAGATAGAAATTTAAAAGTTTTATTCTACTATATACCTAATTTCAAAGAATTAGAAATAAATACACACTATGAAGCTATTCAATGATTAATTAAAAATCATTTTCCAGTGTCTAATCACATATATTTAGTTAATAATATTAAAAATGTAATTGATAAAATTGAGTCTTTTACAAATCAAAGAGATAATTTGGAATATCAAATAGATGGTATTGTTGTTAAAGTAAATAACTATTCATACTATGAAGATATTGGCTATACCTCAAAATTTCCAAAATGAGCAATTGCTTACAAATTCCCGGCCGAAATTGCAATAACACAAGTTCAAGATATTGTTGCCGATGTTGGCAGAACTGGGAAAATTACTTATGTTGCAAAACTTAATCCAATTAGCTTAGACGGAAGTATTGTAAGCAATGTTACATTAAACAATGCAGAATACATAATAAAAAAAGATATAAGAATTTATGACTGAGTTTATATTTATAAGGCTGGTGATGTTATTCCCTACCTTGACTTTGTCGATTTAAATAGAAGACCTGCAGATGCTGAAGTATTTAAAGAAATATTAGTGTGTCCTAGTTGTGGTTCTAGACTTGTAAAAATTAATGGTGAAGTTGATCAACGTTGTGTAAATCCAAATTGTGAAGAACAAATTATTAAACAAATAGATTACTATTGTTCTCGTGATTGCATGAACATTGTTGGTGTAAGTTATAAAATTATTAAAAAACTTTATCAAAACAATATCGTTAAATCTATTGCTGATTTATACACATTAGAAAATAAATTTGAACAAATATCAAGTTTAGATTTGCTAATAAAAGAAAAATCATTTAATAATATGATTAATTCAATAAATAAAAGCAAATCAAATTCCTTGGAAAAATTATTGTGCAGTCTTGGGATAAGACATCTAGGAAAAACAACAGCAAAGAAAATTGCACAAAAATTTTTAACGATTGATAATATTATAAATGCTGATTTAGAAAGCTTTTTAGAAATTAATGATGTTGGAGAGGTGTTGGCAAATGAAATTGTTAATTTCTTCAATAGTCAAAAAAACATTGAAATTATAAACGCTTTAAAACAATACAACATTAATATGGAATATATTAATATTATTAACCCAAATCAATATAATTTAGATAATGAATATTTTGGAAAAACCTTTGTAATCACAGGAACATTTAGCATTCCAAGAGAACAAATAAAAGAAATTTTAGAAAATGCATATCAAGCAAAAGTAGTCAATACAATTTCTAAAAAAGTAGATTATTTACTATGCGGAAATGATGCCGGAAGTAAATTGTCCAAGGCAAGAGAAATTGGAATAAATATTATTGAAAACGAATTTTGAAAAAAATAAGGAGTATGTATG
>JAHLFM010000028.1 GCA_018883815.1 Candidatus Ureaplasma intestinipullorum | reverse complement strand
TAGAATCTTGCACCAATTGAATAACAAACGAATCTACTCCTATTAATGAATATATGAAAAAAAGCTATAATGAAATTATCGGTAAACCTTATGAAGATTATTTTGATCAAGTACTAATTTTTCCATCTCCTTCTTTAAATTTAAAATTCAATATTACTAATTCTAAATAACAAAAATTAATATGTATTTTTATAAATACATATTTTTTTATGTTATAATAGAACGTTCAGATAAATTGCCCGTATTTATTTTATATTCCTTATTTTTTATAAAATTTCTATAATTAATTGTATCTAATTTAATATAAGAATAAAACGCTAAGTACAGTTAATTTTTTAATTCTATTTTTAAGATTTCCTCAATAAAATCTAAAGGTGCTACTTTCAGTTCATCCAAGAGATAATTCTTGTTCATATAACTCTAATGGATTTACATCATGCTGAATTTTTTTTAATAATAATTGCTGTTTGGTACGTCTACGTCAATTCCCCATTTTTGCCTCTTTTCTGGGCAAATCATCTCAAACTCTCTATAATTAGAATAAAAAAACACTAAAAATTATTAAATTTTAGTGTTTTTTATTTTAATGTATCATGTAAAATAGAATGAAATTTTATTTATCAATTATATCTTTAATTATAGCTTTCAAGTTTCTTCTGAATCAATTTCAGAATTTTTAGACAATGCAGCATGAACATGACTATGTTCATTACCTTTTTGTTCTTTTAAAGAAACTTTTTTAGCTTCATCAAAATTAATTATTCCATCTTTATTTTCTTCTTCAATTTCACCATTAATTCTAGCTATTTCAGCTTTACTTAATTGATTTTTTCCTAAAGCGATTTTTTCAAATTCTTCTAATTGAGTTCTTCTTTCAATTCCTAAATTAACAAGAATTTCTTCTTCAAGACTTATACCTTTTGCACTTGCCATAGATTTAGTTTTTGCAACTAAACCTTGGTCAACTGAACCATATTTATGTTTTAAATATAATCTTTCGATTAATTCAGGACCAACCATTAAACCAATGAAAATGAATAATGCAACTACAGTCATAATTCTTGGAACTAATACGTCATTTGTGTAATTAGCTGTACTTGAAGGAATTCTAAATAAGAAGAATAAATCTGCAATTGGAGCAAAGAAAGTAAAGAAAATAGGTAATGATATTAATAAAATTGATAACATTGCAGTTGGTTTAAAGAACTTAGATTTTTCAACTTTAATTAAGTTTGTTCTTCTATTCTTTAATGCACCAATAATTGCAAATAAGATAAATGCAAATGCTAATAATGCAGTTCATGTACCCATTAAATCAGCGAATGAATATAATTTATTTACAGATTCAGCATATCCATATCCACCTACATTAACATAACCTAAACCACCAATAATACAGAAAATAATGATAATTGGTAAAGCGATTACTAAATTGTAAACAATTCCTACATATGGAGTTTTATCATTAATTTTATTAACTAATTTTGCACTATAAGGAACTTCATTAGCACGAATTAAGTCTTCAATGAAACGAGTTGATCACAATGCAAAACCATTAACAATACCTAATACACCTACACCGATTAAGATTTGGAAAACACCATAAATTCAACCAACATCTTTAGCAACCAATCAGTCTTTGAAACCAAATGGAGAACCATCTGTAGATCCTAATGACATTGCAATTGCAATTAATAAATAAATTACAGTAACAATAATTAAACCAAATAAAATTGCCATTGGAGTTTTCTTTGGTTCTTTCATTTCTGTTTGTAACCCAGCAGCTACATAGAAACCATCATAAGCAAAGAAGATTGCAGCAACTGCAATAAACATTCCAAATCCTGGTGTCATACTTGCAAATGAATAAATAGCGTCAGCGTTTGTTGGAACAGAAGGAACAAATCCAGCGGCATAATCTCCTTGAACTTTACCTTCCATTCCAATAATAACAAATCCACAAACTACAGCAAATAGTAATGGAATAAATTTAACAGCAGTAATAATTCAGTTTTGAATATTACCAATTTTTGATGATAAACCACAAACTATAACAAAATATAATGTCATAGCAACAGCGATAGCCATTAAGATTACTCAGTCAACACTATTACTAACAATAATAGAATTACCAGTAAAATATGAGGCACCATCTTGTATTGACATAACTACATATAATGGCATAAAGAAGTAAGTTAATGGTAAATAAATATATACCATAAAGTTCTTACAAGCTTTATAAACTCAACGACCATTAAATGTTTGACATCAACCAATTAATGACAAATTGTCATTTCTAGCACTAGCAATTTCAATTAATGCTAATCCCATTGAAATTACTGCAAAAGCAGCAAAAATTCAACAAAACATTGCAAAAATAATTGAACCTTGAGAATTAGTTAATACACTACCAGCCTTAAAGAAAATACCAGCCCCTACAGATGATCCTACTACTACCATCATTGCAGAGAAGAAACCAATTTTTTTCTTTAAAGGAGCATTAGCTAATCCATCGCTAGCTTGTGCTTTTTGTTTTTCTAAAACATTAGTCTCACTAGCCATTTTAGTTTAAATAACTCCTATTCAAATATCGAAAGAAACCATAATTGTTATTCTTTCCAAATATTTATTATAAAGAATATTTTTATTTTTTTACAATTAATTAATATATAATTAATGTATTTTTGGATTATTTTGATTTTTTTTGTAGAAATTAATATTAAAAAATATAATTATAATTACTTAATAAGTTTAAAAGGTGGATTTAAATGCCAATAAATGAAATTTTTGCTATTATACTTTGAATTTTAATTTTTATATTAATAATAGGTTTTGGATTTTACTTATTTTCATATTTTAAATATAAAAAAAACGTCGAAAAAACAAAACAAAAATTCAACATATACAATAATTATCAAAAAAAATATTCTAACTATAATGTTGATTATTTAGTGAAAAATATTTCTATTGATCATCCTGAAATTAAAACATACACAATCAGAGAAGCATTTGACAATTGAAATGCAAAACAAAAAAAATGACTAGAACTTATTGTTAATGCAACAGAGATTGCTCAAACAATGTCAATAAATAAATTAAATAATATTTTAAAAAAAATTGACAAAGTAGAAAAAAAGATGATTATTTTTGGTGATTCAATTAATAATATTTTTAATAATTCTTTAAAAATGTCTGAATCAAGAAATTTTAAAGCAAAGGTATTGCCACTAAATGAAGCATTAGAAGAATTTTATAACTATCTTTCTAAACAAAAAATATATGATGAACAAAATTTTAAAAATATTCAAGAATACAAACGTAAAGTTGATACTCAAATGAAATATTTATACAACTCATTAAACAAGCCAAATCAACGTTTTATTGAATTATCAAATAATTATGCAGATAAATTAATTAATTATTACCAATTTCTAGTAACTATTAACCATTTTTCATCTTTAGAAAATAAAATTTCTGAGTTAATAAAAAATGGTAATTATAATTCAGATTTTTCAGTTGAACTTCAACGTCATGCCAATATATTTAAGAAGATCTCAAATGATATAACAAGCATGACAAAAGATAGCATTAATCCAACATGATTATTTATCGATGTAATGAATAATAAATTAAATAAAAATAATTTATCAAAAGAGACTAAAGAATGATACAAGAACAACTATTTACAAATAGAGAAATTAATTAAATCTGTTGTTAGTATTTATGAAGTATATAATAAATTTAAAAATTCTAAAAACAAAATATTCCAAGCAATTAATTTAAATGAATGATACCAAATATCTGAAAAAATATTTCAATCATATAATGAAATAGCTAAAATCAAAAATAGTTCATATGTAATTGAAAATAAACAAGAAATTTTAATTGAAAATTATATTAATATTCTTAATTTATTAAACCAATGAATATTATTATCTAACAGAATTTGTGTTGATATTAGTTCACAATTCAATTATCAATTACTTATTAATAATCAAAAAATATACTTATTAAATGCAATTGAGTTTTTTGACCAAAATAATATTGATACAAAATTAAATCTTATGAACCTAAAACAAAAACTTAATTCTATCCATTTTCCATATTCTAATTTAGAAAAACAAATAATCAATAATGTTTCTCAATCTGTTTTAAAAATTAATGATAAATTATACAAATCAGAATCAATTAAAATGCTCGCAATTGAATTAAGAAAACATCAATTATTAAATACAAACCAAAAATATTTAGATCAATCTCAACAAATTAATGAATTATTTGATCAAAACAAATATTTTGAATATATTGAAAAATATATTTCTACATTCAAATAAAAAAATACATACCATATTTGACAGGTATGTATTTTTTATATAAATAATTAAACTAATTGTAAAACTGCAATTTCAGTTGCATCCCCACGACGTTGTCCCAATTTTAATACTCTTGTGTATCCGCCATTACGGTTAGCATATTTTGGTCCGATTTCATTAAATAACTTTTTAAGTAATTCATCTCTATTATAATTTTTGTTTTTTAATAAAATTGAAGCAGCCATTCTTCTTGAAGCTAATGTATTTTTCTTAGCTAAAGTAATGATACGATCAACATGACGTTGAGTTTCTTTTGCTTTTGTATGAGTAGTAATAATTTGTCCATAAGCAATAACATCTGTAACTTGTTGACGAGTTACCATTTTACGTCATGAACGTGTTTTACCAGGTTTATTAATAAAGCTCATTTTTACTTATCCTTTCTTAAAAATTAATAATTATTCATCACGCAATTTTAAACCACGGTCATGAATTTTCTGAATTATTTCATTCACTGATTTGCGACCTAAATTTTTAATCTTTGCAATTTCAGCTTTTGTTTTATCTATAATTTCTTGAGTTGTTAAAATTCCAGATAATCTTAAAGCATTATATGCACGAACAGTTAAATCTAAATCTTCAATTGGAATGAATAAACTTTTCTTAGTATTTTCTAATGTATCATCACCTAATACTTCTAATTTTGATGATAAAGTTTCATTAATATTAATAATTGGTTCAAGGTGACTAGTTAAGATTTTAGCGGCAATTACTAATGCATCATTTGCACTAATTGCCCCATTTGTTGCAATTTCTAATTCTAGAGAATCGCTTGAAATCAATTTTGATGTTTTCACTTTATTCACAACAAAATTAAATGCTAATACTGGTGTAAAATTTGAATCAGTTGGAATAATTGAAATAGAATTTACAAATTCTTTATTTTCTTCAGCAGTTTTATAACCTCTATCTCATTTAGCATAAATTTCCATATTGAATTCTACATCATCTGTTAATGTTGCAATATGTAAATCATTATTTACAATACTGAATCCAGCTGGACATTCAATATCAGCAGCTGTAACATCACGTTTACCTTTTACATTAATTTTTAAAGTTGGTCAATCTTCAATTGTTTTTGAATTTAATTCATCTTCACTCAAAATATCTTGATCACCTTTAATAATTAAACGTTTTAGATTTAATATTATTTGAACCACATCTTCATAAACGCCATTGATTCCTTGAAATTCATGAGTAACATTCGGAATTTTTATTGCAAAAACACTTACTCCTGGAATACTAGATAAACAAACACGACGTAAAGCGTTTCCTATAGTTGTTCCAAAACCATCTTCTAATGGTTGTAAAACTATTCTTGCTTTATTACAATTTTCTTCAGTAGTAATAGCGTTTAATTGAAATCTTGAAAATTTTTTCATTCTATTAATCTCCTATTCAATTTTAAATATTAACGAGGTTTTTTAGGTGGACGACATCCATTGTGAGGAATTGGAGTTACATCATTAATACTTGTAACAATTAAACCCACAGCTTGTAAGCTTCTAATAGCTGTATCACGACCTGATCCTGTACCATTAACATTAACTGAAACAGATTTTAATCCCATATCTAATGCTTCTTTAGCAGCCTTTTCAGCAGCCAATCCTGCTGAGTATGGAGTTTTCTTTTTTGAACCTTTATATCCTATTGAACCTGATGATGCTCATGAAATAACATTTCCTTGTTCATCAGAAATTGTAATAATTGAATTATTACGAGTTGTATGAATATGAGCACATCCATTAGTAAAGGTTAATTTTTTCTTTTTAGCCATTTTTATAACTTCCCTTCTAATGATTATTATTTAGATTCGATTTTTTTGTTTGCAACTGTTTTTCTTGGACCTTTACGAGTTCTTGCATTTGTTTTAGTACGTTGTCCACGAACAGGCAAACCACGACGGTGACGGATACCACGATAAGAACCAATTTCCATTAATCTCTTAATGTCCATTGCAACTTCTCTTCTTAAGTCACCTTCAATTGTGTATTTAGAAGCCGCTTTTCTAATTGCTGCTAATTCATCTTCACTTAAATCCTTAACTCTTCTATCTTCGCTAATATTAGCTTCTTTTAAGATCTTTTGAGCAGTAGGACGACCAATACCATAAACATATGTTAATGATATTACAACTCTTTTATCATTTGGAATATCTACACCAAATATACGTGCCATAAATTAATCCTTTCAATTAAAAATAAATTATCCTTGACGTTGTTTATGTTTTTTAATTTTACAAATAACTCTAACAACACCTTTACGTTTAATGATTTTACAATCTTTACAAATTGGTTTAACTGATGCTCTAACTTTCATTTTTTTCTCCTTTAAATTTATATTTATACTTTATGTAATAAATCCATTACTCAACTAAAATGTATCAAAAGATAAAATTTGAATTATGAAATGACTAATCCAAGATTTTAACTAGTATAAAGTATATTTTTTAGTTTCTCTTCATTAAATCAATTAATGAAAGTATCACATTAATCTTCAGAAGTTAAAATTTCGCAACCATCTTTTGTAATTAAGAACATATCTTCTCAATGACATGTTAATTTATGATTCTTGCTATATACATTTCAATGATTTTCAGAATCAATGTAATATTCATTTGAATCTGTCATAATCATTGGTTCAATACATATCACCATATTTTCTCTTAAATTAACTTTTGGAAAATAAGGATTTACATAATTGGGGATAATTGGATCTTCATGCAAAGAATTTCCACATCCATGACCAGTAAAATCATGAATAACTTTATATCCATTAGATTCTACAAAATCATTTATAAATTTACCAATTTGTAAATTACTTACTCCTGGTTTTAAAATTTTAGATACTTCGTCTAATGAATCACGACAAACTTTATTAATTTTTTGCGCTTCTTCATTTTCTCCGATCACCATTGTAAAAGCAGCATCACAAATATGATCCATATAGTTAACACCAATATCAAAAGTAACTATATCTTTATCTTTTAAAATGTAATCGTTTGGGACTCCATGAATTATACAATCATTCACTGAAATACAAATATTTTTAGGAAAGCCATATGCACCATAAAACGCACATTTAGCATTATTAGTTTCAATAATATTTTTAGCTAATAAATCAATTTCATTTAAAGAAACACCTTCTTTTACAAAAGAACGCAATTCTTTTCTTACAATTTTTCAAATTGCACATGCCTGCTTTATTTTTAAAATATCATCTTTATTCTTAATAATAATGTTCATATCATTCCTAACTAATATATTATATATTAAATTTTAATAATATTTAAAACTTCATTATAAACTTCATCTATTGTCTTGCTTGCATCTACTTCTATAAGTTTTCCTTTTTCAACATAATAATCTATTAAAGGTTGTGTTTGTTCAAAGTAAATATCAATTCTATCTTTTGCAACATTAATATTGTCATCTTTACGTTGCATTAATAATGAATCACAATAATCACAAACATTTTCTTTTATTGGTTTTGGGTTATATTTAATATTAAATATAGCGCCACAATTTGGACAAATACGACGACTTATAATTCTATCAATCAAAATAGATGGATCTATTTTTAAATAAATTACATAATCAATATTTGCAATTCCATTTAAAAAATTTGCTTGATCAATAGTTCTTGGGTAACCATCTAAAATGAATCCAGAATGATTTTTTAAACTTTCTAATATTGCATCGCTTGCAATTTTATTTGTAATACTATCAGGAACATATTGACCAGAAGCAATTATTGATTTAATTTCATTTGCAAAATCATCGTCTTTTTTAATTGCATCTCTAAATAAATCTCCAGTTGAAATATGTGCTAGATTAAAATTACTTAATAATTTTTTAGATAAACTTCCTTTACCACATCCAGGTGCTCCAATTAATATGATATTCATAATATAAACCTCTTATTATCAAAATTTATTTTCTTTATTTGAGTTATCTGAATTAATTGTATTTTCAATTTCTTTCTTTTGATAACTATAATGAACAGTTGTAGCTGTTGATTTTATAGATTGTCATAAATCTATAGTTGCAGATACCATAATAACAATACCAGTACCACCTAGAATTGCATAGCTTGGAATTACAACTGCTCCATTAGAAGCATAATTACAAGTTATTGAAAATATATATGGTAATGTAGCAATTATTGCTAAGAATGGTCCACCAATTCAATTTATTCTGAATAAAATTCTTGAAATATATTTTTCTGTATCATTTCCAACTTTAACCCCTGGAATAAATCTACTTGATTTTTTGAAATCTTCAGACATTTTTTGTGGATTCAGTTGAACATAACTGTAAAAGAATGAAAATAATACAATTAAAACAAAATAGATAATTATCCCACTAATTGATTCTAAAGAAATGTAACTATTTATCCAAGTAGAAGCAGAACTATTTGTAGGTAGAAATTGGGCAATAGTTGAAGGGATTGTCATTAATGATGAAGCAAATATTACTGGAATAACCCCTGATGGATTAATCTTAATTGGTAAATATGAAAGATCATCATTTCCTTGACCAAATGATCCACCAACTTGTTGAATTGGAACTTTTCGAACAGAATTATTGATAAATATAACTGCTAAAAGAATAAATATATAAAAACATAAATAAGCAATAAATGAAATTGTTGAAATTAATCTTGCATTTTGAACAGTAATGTTTTGTAAATTTAAATATACTGTTTGAAATGAACTAAATAATGAAGAAACAATACCTGCAAGAATAATTAATGTAATTCCATTTCCAACCCCTCTTTTTGTAATTAAATCACCAAGAAAGATTGCAATATATGTTCCAGCAATCATCAATGAAATATAAAAGAAATAATATAAAGAACTACCTTGTACCAATGGTGAGTTTTGATTAAATGTAATAAAACTATTTTCACTTGAAGTTGCCATACTCAAGATTGCATATGCTTGAATACCAGCAAATGGTAAAGTTAACAATCTTGTTACTACTTCAATTTTCTTTCTACCTCTTTCACCCGACTTTGCAAGTCTAGAAAGTGGAGGAATAAGATCGGTTGATAGAAGTTGAACAATAATTTGGGCTGTAATATATGGAGAAACAGCAATAGCAAAAATAGATACCTTAGATAAACCACCACCACCAATTAAGTTCATCATTTGTAAAAATGAGTTTGAATCATAATTAGAAGATGAACTTATTTCTATAAACGGCATTGGAATAATCGATCCAATTCTAAATAAAACTAGAATTCCTAAGGTAACTAAAATTGAAATAATAACTTTTTTACTCTTAAATAGACTTAATGTCTCTAAGAATGTTTTAGTTCTTTTTTTGTGATTATATTTATTGTTAACCATTTTTATATATATTATAAATAAAAAATGAAATTATTTTTTAATAATTTCATATTTTGCTTTAGATTCTTCAATTGCTTTAATAGCACCATTAGTGAATTTATCAGCTTTAATTGTTAATTTAGAATTAATTTTTGCATTACCAATTATTTTAACTGGTAATTTTGAATTTTTAATCATTTTTAATTCTTCTAATTTTGCAAAGTCAATAATTCCAGACTCAATACCTTTGTCATTAAACATTTTTAAATTAATAACATTGTATTCATTAGCAAAATTAACATTATTAAAACCGACTTTTGGTGATCTTCTATATAATGGTGTTTGTCCACCTTCAAATCCTAAACGTGTATGTCCAGATTTACGAGATTTTTGACCATTAGAACCACGAGTAGATGTTTTCCCCATACCAGAACCGTGTCCTCTACCAACACGTTTTTGTTTTTGACCTCTAGAGCCAATATTATATTCTAAACTATTTAATTCCATATTTATTACCCCTATTATAAATCTTTAACATCTTTACCACGTGCTTTACTGATTTCGCTTGGACTTAATTGAGATAATAAACCATTAACTGTTGCTCTAATTACATTAATTTTTGTATTTGAACCTAATGATTTACTATAAATATCTTGGAATCCTGCTAGTTCAATTACAGCTCTGGCTGCACCACCTGCAACAATTCCTTTACCAACAGGAGCTGGTTTAATAATAATTTTAGATGCGCCATGTTTACCATTAACTTCATGATAAACTGTTCCACGTTTGTTCATTTTAATTTTAAATAGATTGTTATTAGCATTTTTGATTGCTTTTTTAATTGCATCTGGAACTTCATTAGATTTACCCATACCAAATCCAACTGTTCCTTTTTTATCACCAACTACAACTAGAGCGCTAAAACGCATCACTCTACCACCTTTTGTAGTTTTTGAAATTCTCTTAATTTCTACAGTTCTTTCTTCAAAAGCATTAATTTGTTCGTTTTGGTTGCTTAAGTTTTTCTTAGCATTATTGTCTTTTTTAGAAAAAGTTTTTAATGAAGATTGTTTTTCTTCACTTGAACTTTGAGATTCAGTAACAACTTTGTTTTCAATATTTTCCATATATATACCTTCCTAAAAAACTAATCCTGCTTCTCTTGCTGCATCTGCTAATGCTGCAACTCTTCCATGGTATTTAGAACCACCACGATCAAAACTTACTTCTTTAATACCTAATGCTAATACTTTTTTACCAATATCTTTACCAACTAATATTGCATTATCCTTATTACCATTTTTTAACTTTAATTGAATTGAAGAACTTGCAACTAAAATTTTGTTTTGATTATCATCAATCAATTGTGCAATAATATGCGAATTTGTTTTAGTAACTAATAATCTTGGTTTACCATTGTCAATTGCTCTAATTTTTTTCACTGTACGTCAGTGACGATATGTACGTTGTTGTTTTTTATTAAAATTAATACGTTTCATAGATAATTAATTTCTCCTTTTAACTTATTATTTTTTCTTATCAGCAGTTTTACCAACTTTACGTACAATTTGTTCACCTTTATATAGAACACCTTTTCCTTTGTATGGTTCTGGTTTTCTATATTTTCTAATATCAGCAGCAAATTGACCAACTTTAGCTTTATCAATTCCTGAAATAACAATTTCAGTTGGAGAAGGAATTTCAACTTTGATTCCTTGTGGAATATCAATAATAATTGGATGGCTAAATCCTAATGAAAAATTAACTTTTGTTCCTTCCAATTTTGCTTTATAACCTACACCTTTTAATTCAAGTGTTTTACTAAAACCTTTTGACAATCCTATTAATGCATTTGCTAAATTTGCATTAACAGTTCCTTGATGCATATTAGATTCTTTTGAATCATTTATTTTTTTAACAACTAATGTATTTTCTTTTTGTTCAACTGAAACTAAATTTGCAGGAACATTAACTAATAAAGAACTATTACCAGATTTTAAAATTACTTGGTTAGGACTAATTTCAACAGTTATATTACTAGGAATTTCTAATATTCTATTACCAATTCTTGACATATATTAAATCTCCCTTATCATACATATGCAATTACTTCGCCACCAACATTTTCTTGACGAGCTTGCTTATCTGTTAAAATACCTTTTGAAGTTGAAATAATTGCAATTCCTAAACCATTAATAACTTTAGGTAATTTTTCAACTGATGAATAAATTCTTAGACCTGGTTTTGAAATTTGACGAAGTCCATGAATTGAACTTTCTCTTGTAGTTTTGTTATATTTTAATTTAATTACAGTTTCGCTTTTACCACGTTCTAATTCATTAATATTAAAATCTAAAATATAACCTTCATTACGAAGTACTTGTAAAATAGCAGTTTTCATGTTTGTAGTTGAGACTGTAACGCTTGGCTTATGTGCTTTAGTAGCGTTACGAATTTTTGTTAATAATTCTGAAATTGGATCTGAATGCATAATAACTCTCCTATCATGAAGCCTTTCTTACTCCAGGAATAGCTCCTTTGTAAGCTAAATCTCTAAAACATAAACGACAAATACCATATTTACGGTTAACTGCGTGCACTCTACCACATCTTACACAACGTGTATAAGCTCTTGTAGAGTATTTAGGTTTACGTTGTTGTTTAGCAATTAATGATTTTTTTGCCATATTTTACTTTTCCTCCTTTAATTTTTGAAAAGGTGCACCTAAAGATTTTAATAAGTAACGTGACATTTCATCACTATCACCTGTAATTACAAATGTAATATCAAAACCACGAACTTTTTTTACATTATCATAAACTATTTGAGGGAAAATAATTTGTTCTTTAATTCCTAAAGTATAATTTCCTCTACCATCAAATGATTTATTTGAAATACCTCTAAAGTCACGAACACGAGGTAATGATACATTAAATAATGTTTCAATAAATGCTCACATTTTATCATTTCTTAATGTAACTTTGCATCCAATCCCTTGTCCTTGACGCACTTTATATGTAGCAATAGATTTTTTTGCTCTTGTTATCACTGGTTTTTGTCCAGTAATAGTTTGTAATTCGTTTACAGCTAATTCAAGATTTTTAGAATCTTGAACAGCATCACCAACACCCATATTGATTACTACTTTTTCAATTTTTGGGATTTGCATCACTGATAATAAGTTAAATTTTTGTTTCATATCAGGAGCAATTTCATTAATATATTTTTCTTTTAAAAATGCCATAATTTACTACTCCTTATAACTACTTCTTATCAATTTCATTTCCAGAACGTTTTGAAACACGAACTTTTTTACCGTCTTTCATCACAAATTTTACTTTTGTTTTTGTTCCTTTTTCTTTACCTTTTTGTTCAAGTAAAGCTAATTTACACAATCTAATTGGAGCTTCTTTTTCAATAATTCCAGCTTGATCATGTGTGGCATCCTGTTTTTGATGTTTTTTTACTTTGTTAACTCCTTCAACAATTGCAGTACCTTCTTTAGGGAAAACTTCTAAAACAACACCATCTTTATTTTTATGCTTACCTGATAAAACAATTACAGTATCACCTTTTTTAATACGGTTCATAATAAATTTTCCTTTCTATTAAAGTACTTCAAGAGCTAAAGATACAATTTTAGTATAACCTTTATCTCTTAATTCACGACATACAGGACCAAAAATACGGCTACCACGTGGAGATTGATCTTCTTTAATTATTACACATGCATTTTCATTAAATTTGATAGTATTACCAGAATCACGTTTAACACCTTTTTTTGTTCTAACGATAACTGCTTTACAAATTTGACCTTTAGATAACATTCCGCCAGGTTGAGCTTTTTTAACTGAAACTACAACAATATCACCAACATTGGCATATCTTCTTCTTGTACCACCTAAAACTTTAATAACACCAACTTCTTTTGCTCCTGTATTATCAGCAACAACTAATCTCGATAATGCTTGAATCATAATTATTTCGCCTTTTCTATAATTTTTGAAATTCTTCAGTTAACAGTTTTTGAAATTGGTCTTGTTTCAGTTATTTCTACTTTATCGCCAATTTTAGCAATTTCTTGTTCATCATGAACGTGATATTTTTTATTGTGAATAACTAGTTTTCTATATAATGGATGTTTAAATTTAGTTTCAACTTTTACAGTAACAGTTTTTTGCATTTTGTCACTTGTAACAATTCCAATTAGAACCTTACGATTATTTCTTTCCATAATTTATTATTTTCCTTTTTTAGAAGTTTTGTTATTATTCACAATTTCATTATTAATGTTTAATTCACGTTCATTAATAATTGTTAAAGCTCTAGCGATAGTTTTTCTAATTTCAGCAGCGTTATCAACTTTATCTTCTTCACCACTTGCGATGCTAAATTTGATTTCTAGTAATTTTGTTTTTAATTTAGTAATAATTTGAGTTAATTCTTCATTTGTTTTTTTACGAAGGTCATTTACAACACTACTCATTAGAATTAACCTCCTTTTTAACTATTTTTCATTTAATTGGTAATTTATTACCAGCAGCTCTTAAACCACTTCTTGCCATTTCTTCACTAATACCAGCCATTTCAAACATAATTGTTCCTTGTTTAACAACAGCTACTCATTTATCTGGAGCACCTTTACCTGAACCCATACGAACTTCAAGAGGTTTTTTAGTTAAAGACATATGTGGAAAAATTCTAATTCACATTTTTCCAGTTTTACCTAATCTCTTTGAAATTGCAATACGAGCAGATTCAATTTGACGTGCATCAATTCATGCACCTTCACAAGCCATTAAACCATATTCACCAAAAGCAACATAATTATTACCTTTAGCGTTGCCATCATAACTTACTTTATGAGGTTTACGATATTTAACTCTCTTTGGTTGTAACATAATAATTATCCTTCCTTTTTAGCGTTTATATTTGTATTAGATTTAAATGAACTTGGTTTTTTTGATGAATTTGACATTCTATCTTTTTGTTTAAAATTTGATGGTTTTTTAAAGTTGTTTTTTCTATTTAAATCCTTTTTAAAGATTTCACCTCTATTAATTCAAACTTTAACACCAATAATTCCGTATGTAGTATTAGCTTCTTCTAAAGCATAATCAATATCAGATCTTAATGTTGATAATGTAACAACACCTTCTGAATATCCTTCTTCTCTAGCCATTTCAACTCCGCCTAAACGACCAGATACATGAGTTTTTACTCCTTTTGCTCCTGCTCTTAATACTTTTCTAATTGCAGCTTTTTGTGCATTACGAAATGAAACTCTATTTTCAATTGCATCAGCAATTTCTCTTGCAACAATTCTTGCACTTAAATCAGGATTTTCTAATGCAATAACATTAACATTAACCTTAATGTTTCTTCCAACAATTTTATTAATCATTAATATTACTTTAGATAATTCACTATTTTCATTACCTAATATTATACCTGGTTGAGAACAATATACAAATACTGTAATAATTTGTTGCATACGTTCAATTTCAATATGATCTATTTTTGCATTTTTATAATTTTTAATTAATGAATTTCTAATTTTATCTTCTTCAACAATTCATTGTGCAGCTTGTAAATTATTTTTAGCAACTCAACGAGAATTTCATTGTTTATTGATACCAAATCTTAAACCATTAGGATTAACTTTTGAACCCATAATTTTCTCCTTATTTCTTAACTTTTTTTTCAGCAACTTTTTTAGTAGTGCTTGAAGTTTCTTCTTTTTTTACTTTGCTATTGTTAGCTGCACGTTTAGCAATTTTTTCTTTAATTGCTTTTAAATCATTTTGACGTTCATTTATATCATCACTTAAAACAATTTTAAAGTGAGTTGTACGTTTGAAGATTGTATCAGCTGATCCTTTTGCTCTAGCCATAACTCTCTTCATTGTTGGTCCTTCATTTGCAAAAATTTCATATACATATAATGTTGAACCATTCATACCATGATTATTCATAGCATTTGCAATTGCGCTATTTAATAATTTTTTAATAATGGGTGCAGATTTTTTGTTTGTAGTTTCTAAAATTCTAATTGCTTCGTTAACTTTTTTTCCACGAATTAAATCAACAACTAATTTACCTTTACGAGCTGATACGTGGACATTACGAATAATTGCAGTAGTTTTCATATACTATAATTTCTCCTTATCCTAACGTTTAGCCTCTGTATGATTTTTAAATGATCTTGTAGGGGCAAACTCACCTAATTTATGACCAACCATATCTTCAGTTACAAAAACTTTAATAAATACTTTCCCGTTGTGTACTTCAAACGTATTTCCAATAAATTCTGGGAAAATAGTTGATTTACGAGATCAAGTTTTAATAGGTTTTTTCTTATCAGCCTTATTCATAGCTTCTACTTTTTTAAGTAAACTATCCTCAACATAGGCACCTTTTTTAGCACTTCTTGACATATTATATTACCTTTCTCAAAATTTATTATTTACGACGACGAATTATTAAATTAGTTGATGATTTTTTATTATTACGTGTTTTAACACCCATCAATCTCTTACCTCATGGTGATCTTGGAGCATCCTTACCGATTGGTTGTCTACCTTCACCACCACCATGTGGGTGATCATTAGGGTTCATTGCTGAACCACGAACAGTTGGACGAATACCCATATGACGAGAACGTCCGGCTTTACCTAAATTAACTAAGTTGTGGTCTTCATTAGAAACTATACCAATTGTAGCTCTACATTCTTTAGAAATTTTTCTAACTTCCCCACTCATTAATTTACAAACTACATATTCACCAGTGTCATCAGAACCCAATATTTGGATAAATGTCCCAGCAGATCTAGCTAATTGTCCACCATGTCCTGGAATTAATTCAACATTGTGAACTAATGTACCTTCTGGAATATTTGCTAATGTAGTTGTATTACCTGTAACTATATCCACATTTTTAGTTCCAGAAACAATTTTATCTCCAACTTTAATACCCTTTGGACTAATAATATATTTCTTTTCTCCATCAGTGTATGTAACTAATGAAATGAAACAAGTTCTATTTGGATCATATTCAATTGATTTAACAGTTGCAACAATATCATCCTTGTTACGTTTAAAATCAATAATACGATATTTTCTTTTGTGTCTACCACCTTGATGACGAGTAGTAATTTTTCCTTGATTATTACGACCAGAATTAGGTTGTAATGTTACAATCAATGATTTTTCTGGAGTTTGTGTAGTTAAAACGGATTTATAATCAATCATTACTGTTTGACGTTTACCACTACTACGGTTTTTAATTCTTTTAACAGCCATATATGCCTCCTAGCTTTTCGACTATTTTTTGCTAACTTTTTTAGTTTTTGTTTCTTTTTTTTCTGATATTTCTTCCTTAGCTTGATCTACTTCTTCTTGAGTAACAGCTAATTTTACACCAACTGGTAGTGTAATATAAGCAATTTTCATTAATTTAGTATAACCAGGAACTCTTGTACCAGTTTTTACAGCAACTGGTTTTTTTGTTATTGTATTAATTTTTTCAGGTTTAACATTATAAATTGCCATAAATGCATCTTTAATATTGTGTTTGCTAGCTTTTGGATTTACTACAAATGCAATTACTTCTTTTTCATTTTGTGTTCTTACAGTAGTAGTTTTTTCAGTTAAATAAGGTTTTAAAATAATATTTAATAATTCCATATTTATCTCCTTAATTATTTTGATAATTTCTTTTCAAATTGTTCATTATAGAAATTAAATGTATCTTCACAAGCAATTACAATATTAGCATTTAATAAATCTCTAACTGAAACATTACTTCATAACTTTGTATTAACTTTTGGCAAGTTATTAGTTGATAATTCAATATTGTTTTCATTACTATTAGAAATAATTAAAACTTTTTTTGATTCGAATCCTAATGCATCAATAAATTTAACCATAGATTTAGTTGAAGGAATTTTCAATGATGCTTTTGCATCTAATGCAAATAAATTATTATTATTTAATTTTAAAGTTAATGCAGATTTAAATGCTAAAATTCTAACTTTTGAATTAACTTTCTTTAAATAATTTCTATTTGGCTTAGGACCAAAAACAATACCACCACCTGTTCATTGTGGGTTACGAATAGAACCGGTTCTTGCTCTACCTGTATGTTTTTGACGTCATGGTTTTTTACCCCCACCACGAACTTCGCCTTTTGTTAAAGTTGAATGAGTACCTTGTCTTTCAGCAGCGTTTTCACTAATTACACAATCAAAAATAGCTTGTTTATTAGGAGTTTCAACAAATAAATTAGGATTAACATCAATACTATTTGTTGATTTTCCTTCAAGATTAAATAATTTAATACTTGTTGACATAATTGTTTATTTTCCTTTCAAATTATTCTGATTGAGCTTCTTGTGATGAAGCTTCTGAAACTTCTTCTTTTAAAATAGGTGATGATTCAACTTTTTTATTTCTATTAATAATTTCAATATCAATTTTTGCATTAGGTTTATTAACAGATGATTTAATTTTTAATAATCCATTTTTTGGACCTGGAATTGCACCTTGAATTAATATAATATTATTTTCTGGTTGAACATCAACAATTAACAAGTTTTTAGTTGTTACAGTTTCATGCCCATAATGTCCAGGTAATTTTGTTCCTTTAATAACTCTTTGTCCTTGGCTACCACCATGGCCAAATGCAATAGAACCAACATAACGGTGTGGATATCCTGCACCATGACCCATTGGTCCCATACTAAAGTTATGACGCTTGATAGAACCAGTGAAACCATGACCTTTAGTTGTTCCTTGAATATCAACTAATTCACCAACATTAAAAATTGAACAATCAATTTTTGCACCCACTTCATATCCATTCACACCACGTAATTCACGAATAAATCTTTTTGATTCTGAATTAGCTTTTTTAAATTGTCCTTTTTTAGGTTTATTTAAACTTTTATCACTAACTGAAAAATATCCAACTTGAACTGAATCATAACCATCTTTTTCTGCTGTTTTTACACTTAATACATTATTTGGTTCAATGTAAACAACAGTAACTGGAATTTTTTTACCTGTAGTTGAAAAAACTTGAGTCATTCCAACTTTTGTACCTAAAATACTTTTCATACTTAGATATATACCTTTCTATAATTACAATTTAATTTTAATTTCAATACCAGTTGGAATTGAAACACGTTTTAATTTTTCCATAGTTTCAGAATTAGTGTTAGTTAAAATAATAAGACGTTTGTGAGTTCTTTTTTCAAATTGTTCACGACTAGATTTATTAACGTGAGGTGAACGTAAAATTGTAAATATTTCAGTTTTTGTAGGCAAAGGAATTGGCCCTTTAACATCTACACCAGTTGACTTTGCAACTTCGATTATTTTTTTTACAGATTGATCAAGTAATTTATGATCATATGAATAAAGTTTTATTCTTAATTCTTGACTCATTTTATTTGTTGCCTCCTTATATTGTGTAACAATAGTTGTTACGAATCATAGAATTACTATTAAATAAGTTACCTGATACTTGACAACTCATTTTGGTGTATCAGCAATCTTAAAAATAGAAAAACCATGATTATTATAGCATAAACTTTAAAAAATAAAAAGATTAATCAAATAAATGATTAATCTATAATAATAATTAAATCTTAATTGTAACTTGTACACTGGTTAAACCTACACTATTCAATGCAGTAGAAATCAAGTTTTTTGATTGTTCATCTTTTACATAAATTTTTGTCAATCCTGTACAACCAGTAAATGCAGTTGGATCAACACTTGCAAGGGTACAAGAAGAAAAATCTAATTCTGTTAAAGCAGTACAATTTTGAAACGCTATTTTACCAATACTACTTAGACTAGTACAGCCAGATAATAGAAATCTTGATAGGTTAGAATTTAGTTTAAACATACCTTCTGGAATACTAGTAATTGCAGAGTTAGATAAATCTACAAACGCTAAATTACGCATAGTTGAAAAATTATTTGTTTTACCGCTATTATTTTTAAAATATTTATTTCCATTAAAAGTCACGTTTACAATACTAGAGTTATTCGCAAATGTACCAAATGAAGTAATACTAACAATTTGTGAAAATCTAAAGTCTAGTGTTGTAGAAACAATAGTTCCTGAAAAAGGTGAACCACCAGGACCTCTTATTTCAGTACATCAATTTGGAAAATATAAAGTTTCATGTTGATTAGAAGTATATGGATTTACACCACGTATTTGACCACCTGAATAAACAAATAAACTCTTATTATATTCACCATTAGGATCGTAAGTCTTTGTTAATACTTGTTTATTTATTGTAGATGAACCTTCATATTGATATGGTATATTTAAATCTGCATTAATTGTTAATGTAACCATTCCATCACTAGAGCTTGAGCTTGCATGACTAATTGAAATGTTTCTAAATACAGAATCTACGTCTAATCCTGTTATTGTTTTTACAAAATCTTTATTTAATGTTCATGTGTTTGGTTCTGCATAATTAGTACCATTAAAAATTTTTGTAAAACAATTAGTGCCATCTTCTAATGTCATAATTTTTAATTCATCAATAAATTTATTAAATTTAGCATCAATTGACACAGGAACATATATATTTGTTCTGTATCCTGAATTTAAATTCATTTGATTTGATATTGTTCTACTTCCACTATCAAAGAAACAATATTGATCAGCTAATGTAAAATCAAAATTATATTTATAATAATTTATTCCAGTACTACTATCATTATAATAATCAGCTAATTGTTGGGAAGTGGCATTTGAAACAACACTAGGTGTTGTCGGTGATAATGCAGATTCTACTAAATTCCTTAAAGTCGAACTATTATCATCAAGATCTGTTGCAGTACTAACACTTCCAACCGCATTTGCAAATGTTGTGTCATTAAATGTTACAATTGTAACATTTGTAGCCTCTGAAACATGAACTACTTGACCAGTGCTAAATATAACATCAAAAGAAATATTAACTTTATCAGAAACACTTGTTAATGAAATATTTCCTACACTGTCAACTCAACTATTATCATCAACATATCCACTAGTAGTTTTAACCAAATCTAATAAAGAATTATTTGTATTTTTAGAATAATTTAGTAAGTCAGAATATGAACTAATGCTATTTAATTTAGCTTCTAAAGTTGATGAAGTTGGATTAATATCAAACATAATTCCAGAAACAACTTGAGTTATTTTTTGTGAAGAAGTTAATTGTCTATTAGTAAAATTATAAAAACAATAATCATTTTTTAAATTCAATGTTAAATCATAATCATTAAACGGAATGTTTCCATCATTTTGATATCCAGTACTTGTAGCGGCAATGGTTGTTGTATCTGCTAAACAATTATTAATTATTCCACTTCCACTTCTATTCGAACTATATAATGTATTAATTAAATTACTGCTATCAATCATTGATTCTGTAGTTACAGATTGTTGGAAAAATTGTTTTAATGAAGTTTGATCAATATTAACAATCTTAATGTTTGTTGGAATTTCTTTATTTATCGCTTCCTGACCAGTTGTTAATGTAACTATTAATTGCAATGTAACATTAGTATCAGTATTTGATGTAACATCTGTTAATTCAACTCTATCAATCAAAGTATTATCACTAACAATATTTGCGTTTTTAACAATTTCCTCAATTTTTGATTTGTCAGCTAATAAAGTTTGTAAATCATTAACTGAACTTGTATCTTGTATAATTTGATTAATAACTGTATCAACATTTGAAACTGTTGCATTAGTAATAATGCCTGTAAATACATTATTTAATGTTTTTGTATTTGTGATTGAACCTGTTACATTATCATAAAAACAATATCCATCTTTTAAATCAAATGTAAAATCATATTGATAATAAGTATTATTATTACGTTCTGGATCACGAGTTGGAGATGTATGTGCATTTGCAGTTGCAGAATTCAAATTATTATTATCTAAACCTGAACTTGAAGAAGTAATAGTATTTATAATGCTTGCTGTATTTAACTGGTTAGCATTCTTAACATTTGTTTTAATATATGCATTAAATGTTTGTTCATCAAAATTAACAACTCTTAATTGAGTATCAGTTTTTGGTATGCTAATAGTTTGTCCATTTGTTAATTGAATAGATCCTTGAATAGCAATGGTACCACTATTATTTTCAGTAGTTAAAACAACATTTCTAATTCAATTTGGGTTAGCAATTGCCATATTTTGTTTAATAAAATTTAATTTATCAGACAACTTTGAATTCAAGTCACTAACACTATTTATAGACCCAATTGCTTGAGTAAGATTAGTTATATCAACATTAATATCTGAAACAATTGAAGTCAAAACATTAGAAATTGATTTTTGAGTTTGAATTTTATTAGTCTTATCTAAATAAACATAACCATTATTTAAAGTTATATTTAAATCAAAAACTTTACATGGCAAATGATTCAAATCATTTTCTGCATAATTTTGGGTTGATGGAGTTGCAGTTGTTGACTGTTCATTTAAGTTTTCTGAAGTTAAATTAGCATTAGAAGCAATTAATGAAGTTTCTAATTGATCTTTACTTACCTGAGAATCATTATTAACACTTTCTTTAAAATATGCTAAAATGTTATCTTCTAAAATTCTTACAATTCTTAATCCTGTATTCACTATTAATGTTGCGGGGTTGTCTGCACCGACTGTATCTACAAAATCAACAGTAAACTGAAGCTTAACAAACTCATCACTATCTGATGGAATTACTGGAGTAATTGTAACACTTTCTATTATATTTGTTTGGTCAGTTATATTTAAAGCATTTGAACTGATTAAAAATGCTTTTCATTCCTCCTTACTTTTTGTTATAAATGAATCATAAGCATCTTTGCTTCCTGTAACTTTTGCAACTTCTAATTCTAATATATTTTTATTAATATTAACTTGTTCAGGAATAGAAGTGTCAACATTTTTTAGTGAAATTGAATTTGAAACACTATTTCCATTTAAAAATACACTATTTGAATTTAATGCAATATCAACATCATAAATATAATATTTATTATTATTATAATCTCTATAAGTAGCTAATTGAGTAGCTGTTGTTGAGTTAGGATTAATGGCATTAGTGTTACTAATAACATTCATTGATTTTAGTGTGTCTACAAAATGAGCAAAAACTAAATCATTATAATCAGTTTCACTAAACATTTTTTTCATGAATAAATCTCTGTTAAAAGTAACCACATTAATATTTGTAGCAATAGTTGCAGTGTGGGTTTGTCCATTAATTAATGTTACATCAACACTTGCTTCTAATTTATGTTGTGGATTTTCAGAAACAGTTATATTTGAAGATGAAATTCAATCATTATTTGGAACAATGTTAGATTTATTAACTAAATTAATTAAACTGTTTTGATTTGTTAATAAATTATTAATAGAATTGTAATCACTAATGCTTCCAAGCTCTGATTTTAATTTTGCATCATTAAATTGAACTGGATTAACAGGCTTAGTAATACAATTATTTAAATTTGTAGTATTTGTAAAATTAGGATCACCAAAAGTTGATGTATTTGTATTAAACACATAATCATTTGTTGTATTAAAAATAAAATCTAATTTGTATACACAATCAATTGTGCTTGCAAAAGGAGAAAAAGAGTTTTTTATTATTGCATTATTTCTTGCTGATTCTGATACAGTAACATTTTGTAAAGAATCTTGAACAAAACCAACATCCATGTTATAAATTGTGTTTCTTATATTTGCAGAACCTAATAATCTATTTAAATCACTAATTTCAAATTGCTGAAGTTCATTAGTAAACTTATTTGTATCAAAATTGACAATATTAACTGAAGTGGAAATACCATACACAGTTTCATTTGTGCTGCCGTCATTTGTTTCAACAACTAAATCTAATTTAACTTTTTCTGAATTTAATTGATAATTATTTTTTGAATAAGCAAATTTAACAGATTTAATTTCATTGGCAAACTCTGAAGAAACAATACCTTCATTAACTAAATTTTCTTTTAATGAAGTTGAATCTGTAGCTAATAGTGAATCTAAATTGTTAGTACTAATAATATTACTATTAGTTCATAACTCTAATTGAGATTTATTAATATTAGTATTATTTTTACCAAAATATCTCAACATTATTGGAGTAATAATTGCTCCAGATGTTAATAAGAATGATAAAATAGCTAATCCAAAAATTTTTGATTTATTATTTTCATTTTTCTTCCTCATAAATAACTTTTCCTATTTTTTCAAAAATAATATTTTTCTTAAATTCTATCAAAAAAAAAAAAAGATACAAAAAAATGTTTCATTAATTTAAATATTGCTAATAAATTCTCATATGAATAAAGGTTAGTTAACTTGTCCAAAAAATATAAATATATAAAAAGATTAATCAAATAAATGATTAATCTATAATAATTGAATAATAAATTTACTTAATTGTAATTGTTACTTGATTTTGCAGACCTACTTGAGTCAATGCAGAATAAATCTTGTTTTTTGAAGGTTGATCTTTTACATAAATTTGTGTCAATCCTCTACAACCACTAAATGCATTTGCAACGTATGTAAGGGTGCAAGAAGAAAAATCTAATTCTGTTAAAGCAGGACAATTTAAAAATGCCGAATCAGCAATTTGACTTAGGCTAGTACAACCAGAAAATAAAATTCTAGATAGTTTAGGATTATCTTTAAATGTTCCAGATGGAATATTAGTAATTACAGAGTTAGAAAAATCTATAAACTGTAAATTAGCATTTTGTGCAAAATTGTTTGTTGCACCGCCACTATATGTGAAATATTTATTTCCATTAAAAGTTATATTTACAATACCAGGCATATTTCTAATTGTTGAATATGATTCAATATTTTTTAATTTTGAAAATCTAAAATCTACTGTGCTAGATGAAATTGTTCCTCCAAAATATTGACCAGAAGGTCCTCTAATTCCAACACATTCATTTGGAAAATATAATGTTGGTGGCGGATTAGAAGAATATTTGCTAGTTATACCCATTACAATAAGTCCACCATTTCCAGAATAAGTATTAAATAAACTCTTATTATATTGACTATTAGGATCATAAGTATTTGTTAATACTTGTTTATTTATTGTAGTTGAACCTTCATATTGATATGGTATATTTAACTCTGCATTAATTGTTAATGTAACCATTCCATCACTAGAGCCTGAGCTTGTATGTTGAATTGAAAAGGTTTTAAATACAGATTGTTTTAATCCTGTTATTGTAGATACAATATCATTTTTTAATGATCACGTTCTTGGATCTGCATAATCAGTACCTTGAAAAATATTTGTAAAACAATTAGCACCGTCTTCTAATGTCATATTTTTTAATTCATCAATAAATTTATCAAATTGAGTATCAATTGACACAGGAACATATATACTTGTTTTGTATCCTGAATTTAAATTCATTTGATTTGATATTGCTCCATTATTAAAGAAACAATATTGATCAGCTAATGTAAAATCAAAATTATATTTATAATAATTTATTCCAGTACTACTATCATTATAATAATCAGTTAAAACTTGGGAAGTAGCGGTTGAAACAGTACCACTTGTTGTTACTGATAATGCAGATTCTACTAATTGCTTTAAACTTTGACTATTATCAACAAGATTTGTTTCATTATTAACATTTCCAACCGCAGTTGTAAATGTTGTGTCATTAAATGTTACAATTGTAACATTTGTAGCCTCTGAAACATGAACTACTTGACCAGTGCTAAATATAACATCAAAAGAAATATTAACTTTATCAGAAACACTTGTTAATGAAATATTTTCTATTCTGTCAACTCAATTATTATCAGCAACATATCCACTAGTAGTTTTAACCAAATCTAATAATGAATTACTTGTATTTTTAGAATATTCTAGTAATTTAGAATATGAATCAATACCATTTAATGTAACTTTTAAAGTTTGTGCATTTGGAGTAATATTATACTTAATTCCAGAAACAACGTTATTTATTGTTTGCGAATAAGTTAAATCTCTAGTATTAAAATTATAAAAACAATAATCAGCTCTTAAATTCAATGTTAAATTATAAGCATTATATGGAATATTTCCATTATTTTGATATCCAATACTTGTAGCAACAATGTTTGTTGTATCTGCTAAACAATTATTAATTATTCCACTTCCACTTCCGATTGAACTATATAGTGTATTAATTAAATCGCTGTTGTTGGCAATCATTGATGCTAAATTTACTGATTGTTGGAAATATAGTTTTAATGAATTTTCATCAATCTTAACAATCTTAATGTTTGTTTGAATTTTTTCATTTATCGCTTCCTGACCAGTTGTTAATGTAACTATTAATTGCAATGTAACATTAGTATCAGATTCTGTTGTAACATCTGTTAATTTAACTGTATCAATCAAAGTATTATCACTAACAATATTTTCGTTTTTAACAATATCTTTAACATTTTGTGGGTTATTTAATAAAGTTTGTAAAGCATTAATCGAACTTGTATTTTGTTTAATTTGATCAATAACTGCATCAACATTTGAAACTGTTGCATTAGTAATAATGCCTGTAAATACATTATTTAATGTTTTTGTATTTGTGATTAAACCTGTTGCATTATCATAAAAACAATATCCATTTTTTAAATCAAATGTAAAATCATATTGAAAATAAGAATTATTATTACGTTCTGGATCACGAGTTGGAGATGAGTGTCCAATCGCATTTGCAGTATTCAAATTAGTATTATTTAAACCTGAACTTGAAGAAGTAATAGTACTTATAATGTTTGTTTGATTTAACTGGCTAGATGTGTTAACAGTTGTTTTAATGTATGTATTAAATGTTTGTTCATCAAAATTAACGACATTTAATTGAGTATCAGTTCTTGGTATGCTAATAGTTTGTCCATTTGTTAATTGAATAGATCCTTGAATAGCAATGGTACCACTATTATTTTCAGTAGTTAAAACAACATTTCTAATTCAATTTGGGTTAGCAATTGCTATATTTTGTTT